>JALSSM010000369.1 GCA_026984275.1 Gammaproteobacteria bacterium | reverse complement strand
AGCCGTGTTCTTTAAGATCACGTAGCACTGTACAGACTTCTTCAAGCGTTTCACCCAGCCCCAGCATGATGCCCGACTTGGTTGGTATTTCAGGATGTTGATGTTTGAACTGGCGGATCAGATCAAGTGACCATAAATAATCGGCTCCAGGTCGAACCTGTTTATAAAGTCGTGGAACGGTTTCCAGGTTGTGGTTGAACACATCGGGTAATGACTGATTCAGGTTTTCCAGTGCTTTTTCCATTCTGCCACGGAAATCGGGTACTAAAATTTCAATTTTTATATTGGTAACTTGATCACGAATTTCTTTGATGCAGGCTGCAAAATGGCCTGCACCACCGTCACGCAGATCATCACGATCAACCGAGGTAATGACGACATATTTCAATCCCATGATTTTAATGGCGTCAGCCAGGTTCTGTGGTTCATTTTCATCAAGTGGTTGTGGTCGTCCATGAGCAACATCACAAAATGGACAACGTCTTGTGCAGAGATCACCCAAGATCATGAAAGTGGCCGTACCCTGTGCAAAACATTCACCGAGATTAGGACAGGCGGCTTCTTCACAGACGGTGCTCAGTTGTTTATCTCTGATCAGTTTTTTGATTTTTTGTACGTTGGGATCAACAGGTGCTCTGGCTCTGATCCAGGCAGGTTTACGCGGTAACTTCCCCTCTGCTGGAATGACCTTGACAGGAATTCTTGCAACTTTTTCTGCACCACGTTGTGCTTTATTTGGATTAATTTTCATTTGATGTTATTGATTGATAAGGGGAAGCGAGTTTTCCCAGATAATATTGTCCAGATTATAGTTTAATTGTGAACACAATGTTTTGATCAGTTCATCACTGACCTCAGAGATCGAATGATCATTGGCATGATCAGATAGCTGAGTGATTGGCATTCCAGAAAATCCGCAGGGATTGATGCGTGAGAAGGGTTCGAGATCCATACACACATTCAAAGCCAGACCATGATATGAATAACCTTTGCGTACACGTAATCCCAGCGATGCAATTTTAGACTGATCAACATAAATACCGGGAGCTTTCTCACGACGTTCAGAATTGATGGCATATTCCTTTAACAGATCGATCACAGACTCCTCCAGCAAATAAACCAGTGTTTTTATTGTCAGATCAAGCCGTCGGAGATTTAGGAGGACGTAGCAGATCAACTGTCCTGGTCCGTGATAGGTGATCTGTCCACCACGATCACTATTAACGACAGGGATTCGTCCTGGATTTAAGATATGTTCATCTTTTCCGGCCTGGCCCTGAGTGAAAACTGGCGAATGCTGGAGTAGCCAGATTTCATCATGAGTGTCAGTGGTGCGTTGATCAGTAAATTCACGCATGGCGTCCCAGACAGGCTGGTAATCCATCTGTCCAAGTTTCCTGATAATGAGATTCACAGGGCCATCATAACCCGATCATGTTCACTGAGTTCACGATAGATAGTATCAAGCTGGGATTTACTCTCAGCGGTGATCGTGACCGTGACTGAACAATATTTGCCATGACTACTTTCCTGGATTTTTACTGAAGTTGCCGGGAGATCATCAACATGTTTTTCTATCATTTCCACAACCAGCTGATCAAAGGAATCTTCGGCAAGTCCCATGACTTTAATCTGAAACTCACAGGGGAATTCAAGAAGGCTTTCCTGGTCTGGATCCTGTTGATCATTCTTCATGTTGTCTGACATAACTATTTTTTATAACCCGTATTATCATTTCTAACCAGCAAAGGTGGTTGATGGTCTTTTTGCATAAATAATTTTGTGAAAGTCTTCACATCGACAGGTTTACTATAATGGTATCCCTGACCAAAATCACAATTCGTTTCTTTCAAAAATGAGAGTTGCGCCGGTTCTTCTATCCCTTCAGCAACCACCTTGAGCTTCATGTTATGAGCCAATGCGATAACACCTTTTACAATGGCTGCATCATCAGGATCAACGGTGACATTCTGGATAAAGCTACGATCAATTTTCAAGCTGTTCACAGGAAAATGTTTAAGATAAGTTAATGATGAGTAACCTGTTCCAAAATCATCCAGTGAAATAGGCGTGCCCAGTAAGCGTAATTTCTTCAACATGGTGATACTTTTATCCATATTGTTCATCAGTGTGCTTTCAGTGATTTCCAGTTCAATCATGTCTGGTTTGATGTTATTTTGTTTTAAAATACGCGAAAGACGAAGATGAAAATCTTTTTGCCTGAGTTGTACGGGTGAAAGGTTAATGGCAACAGGGATGGTTTTATATTGTTGTTTGATCCATTCTTTTATTTGAAGACAGACTGATTCAATGATCTTTTCACCCAATGGAACTATCAGTCCCGTTTTTTCAAGAATATTTATAAACTCACCGGGTGCGATTAGCCCAAGCTCTGGGTGATTCCATCTCAACAAGGCTTCCATTCCAATCAGCTGATCAGTCGAAAGCATCATCTTGGGCTGGTAATACAAAATGAATTGTTTCTCATCAATGGCTTTTCGTAAACTGGTTTCCAGCGTCAGCCGTTCAAATGCTCTGGCGTTCATTTTTGCGGTGTAAAATTTATAGCCATCACCTCCTTGTCTTTTCGCATGATAAAGAGCTGTTGCGCTATTTTTCAGCAGTGTGTCAGTATCCCGGCCATCAACAGGGTAAACACTGATGCCGATACTTGCTGTGACCCGTATTTCCTGATCAGAAATCTGGTAGGGTTCAGCAAGTGCTCTGGTAATATTTCTGGCGATCAGTGCTGCATCATCGACTTCAGAAATTTCCGGCAGAATAACTACAAATTCATCTCTATCACAATGAGAGATGGTTAATGGCTTATCAAACTCTCTTTTCTGGAAAATAGATTCATTATTCTTTTGTGAGAAATAGGATGATTCCTTAAGACTACGGATCAGTCTGATCGCAACTTTTCTTATCAGGTTTTCACCAAAAGCATGTCCATAGGAATCTGTTATTAATTTAAATCTGTCCAGCGTGATCGTCAGAACCGAGATGGGTTGTTTTGAATTATTTTTAGAAAGGTATTTATTTAACAGGCGCTTCAGAAGTGTTCTGTTTGGAAGACCTGTGACCTTATTATAGTAAGCCAGTGTCTTGATCTTATCTTCTGTTTTTTTTCTGCTCGTAATATCCTGAAGTGTGCCAACCATCTTTACCGGGTTACCATTATCATCAACAAAGACTTCTGCTTCCTGTATCACGTTATGGGTACTTCCGTCAGGCAAAACCATCCTGTGTTCGACGCTATAAGCCGATTTCTCTCGAATGGCATTTTTTATGATCGTTTTAACCCTGATCAGATCTTCTGGATGAATCCTGGTAACTAATTGATGACTGATGGCTGAAGTTTTTGAACCAGGAAACCCCATAATATGGCAAATTTCTTCAGACCATATCACTTTGTTGTCATTAAATGTCCATTCCCAATGTCCCAGTTTTGCGATTCTTTGAGCTGTTTCAAGCCGACGTTGTGTGTCTCGCAATTTATCAGAGGTCTGTTTGGTCTTTAGTAAGAATTTGATTTCATAGTTGAGTAAAGTTGGGTTGAAGGGTTTTGTGATAAAGTTTGATGCACCCGCTTCATAGGCCTGCTCGATCGAATTTGTGTCGTCTAATGAGGTCATCATAATCAGTGGGGTATGTTTGCCCGCATCCATTTTTCGTATCTGCCGACAGATCTCAAAACCATCGATACCAGACATTAAGACATCAAGGATGATCAAATCAGGCTGGGATTCGTTTAGAAGTCTTATTGCTGCCGAACCATTTTCGGCCTCAATAAAAGCATAGTGACCGTCCGACAGCGATCTTTTTATAAGCTCCCGTGTTTCCTGATCATCATCAACGATTAACAGGGTTATTTTTTCAGTCATAAATTACAAAACCTGCATGGTATAATCTGGTTATCATCTCACCATTGAAGAATATCATTATGTGGGAATATCATCATTATTTATCTGACAACTCAGGTGAAGAAAAGTGTCAATAGAAGTCTTTCAGTTTCCCTGCTTACAGGATAATTATGGCTTTCTTATCCATGATCCTGAAAAAGGCTTAACAGCCACTGTGGATACACCAGATGTTGACGCGATCATGTCAGCACTAAAGAAAAAAAACTGGCTTTTGACGCATATCCTGAATACTCATCATCATTGGGATCACACAGGAGGAAATCTTGAACTTAAACGTTTAACGGGTTGTACGATTATTGGTTCAGGTGTTGATGAAGATCGTATTCCTGGTATTGATGTTCGTGTCTATGACGGTGAAGAAACCTTGTTTGGTGAAAACAGAATCATCATTCATGAAACACCAGGGCATACCGTCGGACATATCGTATTCCATTTTATTGATCAGAACACAGGTTTTGTTGGAGATACACTTTTTTCACTGGGGTGTGGTCGTTTATTCGAAGGGACGGCTGAACAGATGTGGAATTCTCTACAAAAGATCATGCAATGGCCAGATGAGACTTTAATCTATTGCGCTCATGAATATACTCAGGCTAATGCAGAGTTCGCGCTAACAATTGAACCGGAAAACAAGGATCTGCAACAACGAAATCTGGACGTAAATCATTTAAGAAAAGAGGGCAGGGCAACGGTTCCTACGACAGTTGGTCTGGAGAAAAAGACCAATCCTTTTTTAAGACCGGATAGTGTGGAAATCCAGACACATCTTCAAATGACGGGTGAGCCTGTCGAAAAGGTTTTTGCCAGGATCAGGTCATTAAAAGATAATTTCTGAGCCGTCTTCTGAATAAAAGAATGATCAATCAGTAGGGTTGAAGAATCGTTTGATCTTCCATTGTATGACGCAGGTCTTTTAATTTTTGTTTAAACTCATTTGTTACTCCCCAAGCATCCTGGTCATCTCTGATGACACGAGGTGTCAGTAATATAACCAGTTCAGTACGGCGTAATGTATCAGAAGTTTGCCCAAATAATGGCCCAATAACAGGAGCCTTATGTAGTCCTGGGATTCCAGCATCGATATTTGTACGATTGTCGCGGATAAGTCCACCTAAAACAATCGTATTGCCACTATTGACAGAGATGGTGCTTTCGATACTTCTTTGTTGAAACGTTGGTGCATCAATACCAGAAGTCTTTGTTTCAGCAACATCAGTCACCTCCTGTTTTACATCCATGATAATCAGGCCACTGGCATTGACCCGGGGTGTTACTGTCATTAAAACGCCAGTATCCCGGTAATCGATTTGATTGATGACACTTGATCCGGCAATGACACTTTGTGACTGGCTGGTAAGGATAGGAACCTGATCACCTATGCTAATCGTAGCAGTATGATTATCGAGCACCATCAGTGACGGGGACGACAGGACATTTATCGTTGTCTCGCTGGCAAGGGTGTTAAGAACGGCTCTGATCGCCCCAGCTGCATCGACAATACCATAAGAAAATCCGGGTGATAAAGCATTCAGTCCTGCTTCGCCAAGATCGAGTCTGGCTTCACCATTCTTATTGCCTATCCCTGTTTCATTTTTAAAAAACCATTCAAGACCGTATTTAAGTTGATCTGTGAGAGACACTTCAATGATACTGGCTTCTATTAATACCTGAAGTGGGGTGATATCCAGTTTGCGTAAAGCACTCTCAACCATTTGATAGTCGGTTGGAGAAGCAAGTATCACTAATGAATTATTGGTGTCGTCGGAGATGATTTTTACTGATCCTTCCCCCGGTAGTTTTACACCTTCACCAGCAATCATTGTGGATCGCGTTGAAGTATTGTTATCCTGAGCATTAGCGTCATTGACGTCACCTGTCGTGTTATCCTCACTTTGCATGACCACAGGCTCAAGTCCCGGTGCCAGCTCAGGATCAGAAAACTGAGAAGAAGTATTTTTCTGATCCGTAAAAATATTATTTAAAACTTCGGCCAGCTCATCCGCTCGTTTGTTCTGAACCTGATACACATAAAGTTGTTGCCCAGCGATCCCATCTGATCGATCCAGTCGCTGGATCCACTGGGTCATTTCTCTCAGGTATCGGCGTTGTTGTGTGACCACGATGATCGAATTTAATCTTTCAAGTGCAACAAAACGGACAATTTCCGCCATAGGGCTGCCAGAAGACTGGCCAAAAAGATCATCCAGTTCTGCAACAATTTCTTTTACATCAGCATGGTTGACTGGAACCATTGCCAGTGACATACCGCTTAACCAGTCAACATCGAAGATATGGATCGTCTCGACCAGTCGTTTAAGATCAGATTGGGCACCAGAGAGGATAATCAGGTTTCTTTGTGGATAGACCTGCGAAATCGTATCTTTCAGAAATGGTTGCAGGATTTTATTAATTTCTTCTGCACCGACATAACGTAAAGGAACGATCTGAGTATAAAAACCACCGGAATCGGAGGTGATTGTATGACCGATACCCGGTGGTAATGAAGAGAGTGCCGCTTCAGACGCTGGAATAATTTTGATCAGGCCATCTTCTTCTAAGATCGCAGCACCAGACATGTGTAACATGTTTTCTAATACAGGAAGCAGATCACTTCGAGTCAGGGGGCTACTGGTCTGTATATTAACGGTTCCGCTAACGGCCGGATCAATGAGATAGTTCTTTTTAAGCAGATCGCCAAGTATCACTTTTACGACTTCATGAATATCCGTATCCTGAAAGTTCAGTGTGACATCACCTTTCGTTTTGCCCGCCCCTGAATCAGAATCTGCATAATGGGAGTGTCCAACAAAAACACCATTACCAGGATAGAATTCAGGCGTTTTTTCTTTCTTTTCAACAAGTCCTGATTCTTCTTTTTCAACTTTATCAACAACATTTTCTTGAACAGGTTGATCGGTAGATTCAAGTAAATCATCAACTTCAGGAGCAATTGGTTCATGGTTAACAAGTTGATCACAGGCAGAAATGAAGAACAGGCCGCTGATCAGTGCTGTTATTTTTAAGTGTCGAGAGTTCAGGATTGTTTTTTTCTTATTAGCCAGGTTGTGATTCATAACAATTTATCAATCAATTGTAGCAAAGCCATCATTACCTGATCTCCATTGATCAGGATTGACATTTTCAAGTAAAGCTACTTTCCCTGTTAGCCAGTTTATATCGATGTAGAAATTTTGTTTCCCCATCGTCAGTTTTATTCTTCCCCCCGTGGAAGAACCATCTGGAAAAAAGCGTATCGCGCCTTTCTGATCCGAAAACTGTTCAGAACGGGCAGTATACAGACTGATTTGCATTTTATCCGGCAATCTTTTTACTTTTTTACGATCGATTAAAAAAGATTTTTTACTCAAATCCAGAATAAAAGCCCGTTCTTTCTGATCGGCAATCGCCGCACTCCTGGTCTGACGTAGTGCAGAGACAATATCCCGGGCAGATGCCTTTGCCTGAGTACTGGCCATGACACCTGACAAACGAGGAGGGATCAGAACAACCATGAAGCCAAGAATAACCAGCACCACCAAGAGCTCCAGTAGCGAAAAACCGTGCTGTTTTGATGAAAAATCAAACATGAAAGAAGCCAGGTGATCTATTCCCAGCTATTAATGTCGGCGTTTTCCTTTTCGCCACCTTCTGCGTTATCGGCGCCCAGAGAGTAGAGATCATAGGCACCATGATCACCCGGAGACTTATAATGAAAAGGAACGCCCCATGCATCTGTTGGAATTTTCTTCTTTTTCAAGTAAGGCCCATTCCAGCCGGGTGCATTGCCCGGATCGGTGACCAATGCCTTAAGACCTTCTTCAGTAGAAGGATAGCGCCCAACTTCCAGTGAATAGTCATCCAATGCCGCACCAAGAGACTCAACTTGCAAACGAGTCGTCTTGGATTTTGCACCCCCCAGTTTATTCATGACATTCGGTGCAACGACCGCCGCCAAAAGTCCCAGAATGACCAGTACAACCAGAAGCTCAATGAGAGAGAACCCTGAAGAAAGGTGTTTTTTCAACAACATATCGTATTGCCTTGTTAATATTACAGAAAACAGGAATAAAACTATAACACGATAATGGCGTTATTGAATAAATCAATTCATCCAATGGCCTGATCGACACCATCACCACAGGCAATAGCAATGGCTACCAAAACATCCAGAACCTGGGTTTTCAGTTTGATAACGAAGGCAACCTGATAGAACGCACCGGCCAGTTTCAGGGCACAAGCCTGAGAGAAACCTTCAGCTACAATGCCTTTGGCAAACCTGTAATGCCGACTGGAGAATGGACAGTCCTTGAACCGGTATTCATATGTGCTGAACAACCCCCTGAGTTTTAGTGATCCGAGTGGGTTTGGGTTGTTTAGTTTTTTTGAAGAAACTGTTCAGGCCTTTATTAGCGATAGCGGCTGAAGTTGGCACAGGGCTGGCCACGGCATTAGCGGGCTTTACGGGCGGCTTGGCCGGTAGTGGTGGTAACCTGAAGATGGGTATTATAGGTGCCTTGACGGCGGGGGCGTTTCATGGGGTTGGCAGTTATTTTGGGGGATTAGCTCAGGAGGCCAGTCTGGGGATGCCGGGGATAGGGCTATCTTCAGAGCTGAGGGCATTAAAAGTCGTGGTGCATGGTGTGGTCGGAGGGGTTTCGCAGGTGCTGGCGGGAGGCAAGTTCCTGCGCGGTTTTCTGTCGGCTGGAGTGACGCAGGCGAGTTCGAATATCCGGGGGTTGTATCTGAAAGGAAGGGGCATCAACTTCAGGAATTCGGCGATTGCTGCTACCATTGGC
>JALSSM010000368.1 GCA_026984275.1 Gammaproteobacteria bacterium | reverse complement strand
GTTTTGCTGGTGCGAGCCAGGCTTTTTTGCTGGGTCAGCGTATTGATCGCGCTGGATTTCCCGGCATTGGAACGTCCGGCAAAGGCCACTTCAATTCCCTGATCAGGCGGTAACTGTTTGAGTGTATGGGCACTGTCAGAATAGATTGCCTGTCGATAAAATTTTTCCGATGTCCTGTTTGTCTTGGTCATTTTTGTGATCTCATCCAGATCAGGCTGGCCATTCGCCCGGTTTTCCCTCCATCTCGACGATGTGAAAAAAACAGATCAGCATCGCGGTAGGTACAATATTGACCTCCATGAATTCGTTCAACTCCTTGGGCTTTCAGGATCAGCATGGCGATACGGTACAGGCTGACCAGCCAGTGATCACGACGGGTTGGAATGAAAGTATCTTTTTGCAGAATATCTTCAAGATGGTCAAATGAGGATTTCATTTCGATTCCGATCTCGTAATTTCGTGCGCTGATCGCAGGTCCCATCCAGACCATCAGTGATTCGGGGGAACAGGAAAACATAGGTAAGGCTTTCTCAAGAATGCCTGAAGCCAGACCACGCCAGCCAGCGTGCAGTGCTGCGATCTCGGTACCGGACTCATTACTGATCAGAACAGGGAGGCAGTCTGCTGTCAAAACAGCACACACACAATCAGTTTTGGTCGTGAATACACCGTCAGCAAAGTTACCATCCTCGGGAATATGAGTATCGAGATTGATAATTTTATTGCCATGTTCCTGTTCCAGCCAGAAAGGTTCTGAGGGTAGATCAAGCAGTTCGGCCAGCTGTTGGCGATTCGTCATCACGGCCTGATGATCATCGTCTACATGATCACCCAGATTCAGACTTTCATAGTCGCCCTGACTGATGCCGTACAAACGAGTACTGGTACCAGCATGGAGATGATCTGGAGCAGGCCATCTGGATTCGATCCAGGCAGGTTGTTCTTGTTCAGTTTGATCCATTGTTTAATTCTTTAATCAATTTCTGCATATCATCAGGCAATGGTGCAACCCAGCTCATGGGCTCTCCTGTGCCCGGGTGTTCCAGTGTTAATTGTGTGGAGTGTAACGCTTGACGTTTAAAGTTGCGTAATGTTTCAGTTAGTGACTCCGTGGCATCTTTCGGGAGTTTTAATCGTCCACCATAAACCTGATCGCCGACGATAGGAAATCGGATATGTGCCATATGAACGCGGATCTGGTGTGTCCTTCCAGACTCAAGTTGCAGGCGCAGGTGCGTGTGAGCCTGAAATCTGGATTCGACTCGATAATGCGTGGTTGCTGGCTTGCCATTTTCTACCACAGCCATGTGTACACGTAGTCTCGGATGTCTTCCAATGGGCGCATCAACGGTTCCTCCAGCAGTGACAACACCATTTACAATCGCCTGATATTTACGTTTCAGATCACGTTTTTGAAGTTGATTGATCAGTGATGTATGCGCCCGTAATGATCGTGCGACAACCATAATTCCGGTTGTATCTTTGTCCAGGCGATGAACAATACCTGCGCGTGGTAGATTTTCAAGATTTTGATCATGATGAAGTAATGCATTCACCAGTGTCATATCCGGGTTTCCCGCACCGGGATGAACCACCAGATTGGCCTGTTTGTTGATAACAATTAAATCGTCGTCTTCATAGATAATATCAAGAGGGATTTCCTGAGCTTGCCATTCGATCTTCTGATCGGGCTCTATCCATAGTTCAATTTGTTCGCCACCTTCGACGGTAACCCTGGGACGAACCGTTTTATGATCAACGTGTACCTTACCTTCCAGGATCCAGTTTTTCAGGCTGGATCGGGAGTAATCAGAAAAAACTTCCGCCAGCGCGCGATCGAGTCGCCAACCAGCG
>JALSSM010000367.1 GCA_026984275.1 Gammaproteobacteria bacterium | reverse complement strand
CGGGTGGTTTCGAACTAAAAGGATATAAATTTCTACGTGTTGTAGGGAAAAGTTATTGTAATTTCAGTTACCATGCGCGGGAGATTATGCAAGGCTCGGGTGATCAGGTTCACATTGTTATCAAAGAGTACTACCCAGACGCATTGGTCAGCCGTAAAGAATCAGGAGTGGTGGAACCCGTCGCTCCAAATAAGAGAGCCGCTTTTGAGGAAGGGAAAAACCGTTTTTTGCAAGAAGCCTGTTTTTTGATGGGGGTTGAACATCCTTCAATTGTGTCTGTGGAATCAGTATTTTCTGCAAATGGTTCCGTTTATATGATCATGCCTTATGAATCAGGAGAGACACTCTTCGATAAACTTGGCAGGGAAAGAAGAATGAATCAGCAGGATTTGCTGGATCTGTTTTTCTCAATTTCAGAAGCCCTGAGTTTGATTCATGAGCGAGGATGTTTACACAGAGATTTAAAACCTTCTAATATTTTTGTCCGTGAATCAGGCCAGCCTGTGATACTCGATTTCGGTGCGGCCATCTTTATTGATCAACGAATAAAGAGCTGTATGCCTATGATTTCACAAGGCTATACACCGATTGAACAGTATTCAACAAATACGAGTGAACAAGGATTCTGGACAGATATTTATGCCTTGGCAGCCATATTATATAAGGGGGTTACCGGATTACCGCCAGTAGATGCTGTTGAGCGCGGACAAAAAATTCTCAAGGATCTGGAAGATCCCTACATTCCATTGGTATCCGTTGCGAGTAGTCAATATTCCCTTCGCTTTTTGAGTGCTATCGATCATGCACTTTGTTTCAGGGCTGAAGATCGTCCTCAGGATCTTGCAGACTGGTGTGCAGAATTTGAAGGGACAGTTCCGGTCTGGCTAGCGGCTGACTCGGTTCGAAAAGATCTCATCCACGAGGCAGCTAAAAGGTCAATTGATTTTGACCTTAATCCAAAGTCATAATGTTAGATTGTCAATGAAATGGTCGAGATGTGACTGGCTGTTTTCATCAAAATACAGAAAGTTTAATCCAACCCTCATGTTTTCATCATCTGCTTTTATAATCTCCTGAACTGAACAATAAATGCCGCATTCTTTTAGCTGATTCATATACGGCAGCGCTATCTTAACTTCGTAGCTGATGTTGTGATAGCGAGTAAACATTTCCTGGCTTGCCTGTAGCTGGTAGGCAATGTGGGGAGAACACCGAAACTGGAGCCCATGTCGTGAAATATCAAAAGCATGACCGGTCAGGATATTGCCCTGGGGATCTTTGATGAGTATTCGTCGTTTGATTTTATATCGGGGGAATCGTCTGCATTCCTTTCTTTGTTCCGAAGTAAAATCGGTGTGAAATTGTAGCTTTTCAATACTATCCTGTATGTTCATATTATTAACTAATCCTTTAGTTATTGTGTCATACCTCTTGTACTATTTTGTCATAGTACAAAAAGAGATTGTTTTATCTGTGACTATTTATTCTGAAGAACATCTGAGTCACTTTACTCATTCCAAGAGAAAAGAATGCAGTCACCAGAAAAATAAAAAAACCAGCCAGATAAATAATCTGATCATATTCGTTTGTTACAACAAAATAGAGACCCAGACATACAGCTGATCCGATCAGTGAAAACACACCTAAAACCGTTAGAACGGGAATATACCATGGTGTCGATGATTGCATAATAAATCCTTTTTTATTTAAGTCTAATCTGTATTAGTAACAGATATAGCAATTCCTGTGCCATCGTTTCTCCAGAAAAATTGATCTTAAAAAGTGTTTTAATAAAAATTATAAGTCATTGATAGTAATATAAAAATATTTTTGGCCAGTTTTTATTGGGTTGAATTGCTAATCAGAAACAATGAGTCATTTCTCATGGAACCTGTCTCTCTCAGGAGACAAATTCTCTGGTGCTCGTGAGACATTATTGGGGCGTTGAACATCAATAGCATGACTTTGTCATAGTATATGAAGTATATTTGTCTCTCCCACATCCATAGAGGGAATAAGATGGCCAAAAAACAAGAAGAATCAGGATCATTCACATCAAATGACTTAACACCTGTCGCAGGTGGTGGATTACTGGACAGACGACTCTTTTTAAAACGTGGTCTTATGTTTGGTTCTGCAACGGCACTGGCAGGAACGGCTGGTAACTTGTTTGCGGAAGAGACCGCCCTAGAAAAAGTGGTTGAAAATAAAATCACGAGCAAAGCTCCCTGGATGTTAAAGCCGGGCAAACCATTTAGTAATTATGGGCAACCTTCTCCGTACGAAAGTGAAGTGATCCGCTGGATTTCAGCTAATGCAATGGCATCTGGTAATGGTGTTTCATGGTGTCCTTTGCATGAGCTGGAAGGGATAATTACCCCTAATGGGCTGCATTATGAACGTCATCATAATGGTGTGCCTGAAATTGATCCGGCACAGCATCAATTACTGATTCATGGGATGGTAGAAAAGCCACTGACTTTTTCTATTGATGCGCTGAAACGCTACCCGATGGAATCACGAATTTGTTTTATAGAGTGTGGTGGCAATAGCAATGCAGGCTGGAATAGTCGGCCTGTACAGTCGGCCGCGGGTCATTTTCATGGCCTGGTTTCCTGTAGTGAATGGACAGGTGTACCACTTTCGGTTGTTTTGAATGAAGCCAGTCTTGATCCGAAAGCAAGCTGGATCATCGCTGAGGCAGCGGATGGCATTGCGATGAATATCAGTTTCCCCGTTGAAAAAGCAATGGATGATGCGATTCTTGCGCTTTACCAGAACGGTGAACGGATCAGACCCGAAAACGGTTATCCTTTACGTTTGTTATTACCCGGTTGGGAGGGGGTGACAAATGTAAAATGGTTGCGCCGATTACAGGTGACCGATCAGCCGGTCATGTCCCGTAATGAGACAGCCAAATATACCGAATTAATGCCTGATGGAAAGGTTCGACAGTTTACCTTTGAAATGGATGCAAAATCTCTGATCACCTCACCCTCTGCCGGACAGGAAATGCATGGTCCTGGTTATTATCAGATCACGGGTCTTGCCTGGTCAGGCAAAGGAAAAATTACCAAAGTAGAAGTTTCAGCCGATGGTGGAATGACCTGGGCCGAGGCAGAATTACAAGAACCTGTTCTTTCAAAATGTTTCACTCGCTTCAGAATGCCCTGGAAGTGGGATGGTGAACTGGCCGTGATTAAAAGCCGGGCTAAGGATGAGACTGGATATGTTCAGCCCGAGCGTGATGTATTGGTGAAAGAAAGAGGGCGACATGGTTATTTTCATTACAACGCCATTGTCAGTTGGGAAATCGTTCCAGAGGGGTATGTTAACCATGTATATTCGTAATTCCATTTTTGGAGTACTGGTATTTGTTTCCTTTGCAAGTTTTGCCGAGTGCGATAAAACTACCAATGCCGCTAATACAACAATAGAGGGACCAGGACTCGGACAACCCGCCCCAGAGGAAATGATCAAGGCCTGGAATATCAGCATTTTTCCTGATGGGACAGGATTACCCATTGGAAAAGGGACGGTTGCAGAGGGAAAAGTGATCTTTAAGGCTCAGTGTGCGATCTGTCATGGCCCGGCCGGTATTGGTGGTGCAGCGGAAGAACTTTCTGGTGGAGAACAGGGGTTAACCGGTGAGTATCCTGATAAAACCATTGGTACTTACTGGCCTTATGCAACGACTCTGTTTGACTTTATCAAACGTGGCATGCCATTGTCAGCGCCTGGATCATTAACGGTTGATCAAACTTATGCAGTAACAGCTTATCTTCTCCATGTTAATAAAATCTTGCCAGAAGATGCTGTTATGAGCAATGAAACTTTACCCAAAGTCGAAATGCCTAATCGGAATGGTTTTGTATGGATCTATCCAGGGTTGAAAAAGTCAGATTAATTATTCGAGAGAATTAAGCTGTTTGATCGCTTTTGTTTCCACCATAAGGTTTGCGATAGCAAAAGCCATTTGTAGATACCCTGATTCATTAGGATGGACTGAATCTGATTTCAGGTTGCGATTAGCCAGGATCGTTGAGAGCACCTTTTCTTCAAGAGGAAGCGAATACTTTTCTGCAAGCTCTCTGTAGAAAGGGGCCGGTTTTAATAGTAACGAAGGTTCAGGAACGGCTATCAGGATTACATCGGCACCTGTTTTCTTGATCATATTGATCATCTCATCAAGATTTTTTTGTGTCTGTTGTTGATCAACTTTCTGGATTAGATCATTCCCTCCATGACAAAGGATTACAAGATCTGGATGATATTTTCTCAAAGATGTTTTGAGACGGATTTTTCCTCTTGCCGTAATTTCACCAGAGACACCATCGTTAATGGTCTTTATGCCCGTTAAGCGGCTTAGAATAGAAGGATATGATCGATCAATTGTTGTTCCTGTACCATAGGTCAGGCTATCCCCAAATGCCAGAATAGTTGAGGTTTGTGAGAGAGGCGTTAGCGATGGTTTTTCTTCACCACAGCCAGAAATAATAGCAAGGGAGAGGAATACAGATATGACTTGAAAAGAATTTATTAATCTCATGAATTATCGTTTTTCAAGATATAAAATGACAGGACTCTCTCCAATAACTTCTGCACTAAATGAGACATTTTCTGGGAGGACAAGGTGACACCCTCGTTTAAGTTCATAGGCCTGTCCTTCAATATTCAATAAAAAGACTCCTGAATAGACTGCAAATAGCGTAGGTTTTGAGAAGCTTTGATCGCGGAATGTTGTTTTTGATGGAATGAGTTCGCGTTTGGTATTGTAGCCAAGGCTATACAGTTTTTGTTGAAAGTTAGCTTCATTTAATTCGCCATCTTTAATCGAATCCCAGAGGCTGATCTCAATATTATGAAACGCATGAAAACTGACGACCCGATCTCCACCCTGGAACTGTGCTTCAAACGCGGCTGATTCGACATGATCAAACAGATCCTCTGGACTCATTTTTCGGTTAGGAACCAGTGTTGCGACACCGGCATGTACGGTGACAGGATCATTATCGACAGAAAGATTGAGTTTCTTGATTGATTCACGAATATTATCGACAATTTTTGTCGCGTTAGTGGAATCGGCTCCCAATAACATCAGCGCAAATCCAGCTTTGTCAAAACGCGCTGGAAGATCGCCCGCACGGCGACCATGAGACTTGATCGATTCACCAATCTTTTTCAAGGTTGAAAAGACCGTCTTTTTATCGTTTTCATGGCTTAATTTTTCCGCTTCATCGACATTGATAAACGCAACCGTTAAGGGCTCTTTGCTGCGGGTAGAACGTTGCCACTCTTGTGAAACTGTTTCTATAAAGTCCCTGCGATTTGAAAGGTTTGTAATAGGGTCCGTTTTAAGATTTGATTTCAGTGTGCTGACCAGTGTTTCTTTACGGCTTTCACATTGATCCAGATTTTCTGAGGTTTGGTTCAGGTTGGCCAGAATTTCGTTATTTTCCTGGATAGTCGATTTCAGCTTTACTTCCATTTTTTTTGACTCTTCCAATAACGAGTCATGCTCTGAAAGAAGTTGCTGATGTTCCGCTTTGAGACGAATCCCACCTAGGAAAGAGTTGTGATAGATCAGAGAGACTAAAAATAGAAAAGCACCTGTTGCGATCAATAAATATAATAGGGTCGGGTTCCAGGATGTTGTCTGATCCAGTAAACCAAAAGCGGTCAAACCAAGTGCTGGTATCGTAAAAGCCAGAAAGTAACTTAATTTTCCTGCATAGATCAGTGTTATTAGAAAACACAAACAGGTGATCCAGGCGAATAATCCTGCTTTGTGGATATTTGATTCCAGTGAGATAGCCGAATACCCGGCAGCGCCCCACAATAGGCCACAAAGAATGAGTAACAGCAGAAAAAGGAAAGAGCGAGTACCACTCACTTCATTCGAGCGAGTGATCAGGAAACGAAAAAAATAGAGAACGATAGCCGATCCCGTCCAGTAAAGAAGTTTTGTTTGATCAATAAGATTCCAGAACACGCCCGCCACGATCATTGCTGAGACAAGCCCCATAAGAATCTCTGGCCGGGCACGTTCGAACAAAAAAGCAGTCACTTGATTGTTGATATCGTGAAAAAATGTTTTGTCAGCTTCCAGTATTGATTGAGTCATGTCTTGTCGTTATCCGAGTTGTGACGGAATTGTTTTGTTTTTCAGGATTATAGTCGTCATTCTGGATTAAATCTTTAGAAGTTATAATTGACGATCTGACAATAATTGTGTCATGAAACATGAAATGACAGACTAAAACGAAAATGATCTTGTGGTTGAGCGATCTGATCGGAGTCTGTTGGTTTTATATTTCATGATTAATCTCTTGAACGATGTGAACAGTTAAGCTCAAATCTCGCCCCATCTTCTAACCTGAAAGCGGTTAACTCACCACCCCACAAACAGCCTGTATCAAGTGGAAAGACGTTATATTTTCTCACATCGACTGATGCCAGTTTATGGGTTGACCAGTGACCAAATAGTATTTTCAGATCAATGCTTTTGCGGTTTTTTATTTCATACCAGGGTTTCCATCGATCAGGCTGACTTCCTGGTGGACCTTTCTCACAGAATTCCATACGACCATTTTCGTCACAAAAGCGCACTCGTGTAAAAAAGTTGGTGATACAACGTAGTCGATCCCATCCCTGTAGATCGTCAGACCAGGTGTCCGGGTCATTTCCATAAATGTGGGCCAGGTATTGCGGGTAGTGATCGGCTCGCAAAACGTGTTCAACTTCACTCGATAACTGTTTTATTTTCTCCAGATCCCATTGAGGAGCCACACCTGCATGCAACATTGAATAACCGGATTGCTCATCATGGTGAAAAAGTGGACGGTGTCGTAACCAGTCCAGCAATTCGTCGCGGTCTGGTGCATAAAAAATTTCATCAAAAGTGTCTTTGCGATGAGACTTATTTGACTGTGCTGCTGCCAGAAGATGAATATCATGGTTACCGAGTACACTAATCGCCCGATCACCAAGTGATTTAATAAAGCGTAAAGTTTCCAGGGATTCAGGACCACGATTAACCAGATCACCCGTAAACCATAACTGATCAGAGGTTTCTGAAAAACTGATCAGGTTAAGCAGATCATTCAGTTCCTGAAAACAGCCCTGAATATCACCTATTGCGTATGTTGTCATATACCTAATTATGAATGATCTCTGATATGACTGCGATATTCTTATTATCCAGCCTGAAAGGCTTAACCGCTGAAAAAAAAGAACGATCAATTAGAGTCAGAGACTTGACGAAGCTTAAAGCCACGGCGTATGCTAAAAAGACAGAGCAGGCAAAATAAAAAATAAAGCCTGCCAAGTGGCGAGAGTGTTTTATTAAGTGCTGTTAGCAGCATATTCAATTTGAGGATCAATGGCGCTGTTTTAAAAACAGTAAAATAAAATTGTTATCAAAAATAGAGAACTAGGGTTCCGATACGGCACTTGAATAACGTCGTCTGTCTGGTCCGAGAGTTCTCAACCTCTAATGCCCAGAGGTTACACGGAGGGATAAAAGCCCGGGAGATCACCATTGATTCTCCTGTGTTTGAAATTCTGAAATGTAACTGAATTATTAGAGGTAACTATCGTGAAAACTTCAATCAACAGTCGGCTGCTTAAGTCGATTTCCCTTTCATTCCTGATCGCTTTCGCCGCATTTTCTCCTGCACAGGCAGTTGAAAAAGATAAATTCCGTATTGCCTGGACTATCTATGTTGGCTGGATGCCGTGGGATTATGGTGCTAATGCCGGCATTGTAAAAAAATGGGCCGATAAATACGGTATCGAGATCGAGGTCGTACAGATTAACGACTATATCGAATCAATCAATCAATATACGGCAGGTCAGTTCGATGCCTGTACGATGACCAACATGGATGCTCTGACCATACCTGCAGCAGGTGGTCTGGACTCTACTGCGCTGATCGTTGGTGATTTTTCCAACGGAAATGATGGCATTGTTCTCAAAGGTAAAAGTGATCTTGCTGATATTAAAGGCCAGCAGGTCAATTTGGTCGAGCTATCTGTTTCGCATTATCTCTTAGCTCGGGGGCTGGATACGGTGGGATTGTCCGAACGTGATCTGACGGTCGTCAATACTTCCGATGCTGACATGGTGGCCGTCTACACAACCCCGGATGTCACCGCTGTTGTGACCTGGAATCCTTTATTGAGTGAAATCATGGCGATGCCGAATTCAAACAAGGTTTTCGATTCCAGTCAGATTCCCGGTGAGATCATTGATATGACGGTTGTGAATACAGAAACGCTTAATGACAACCCGAAATTTGCGAAGGCTCTGGTTGGTGCCTGGTATGAAATTATGGCGAATATGTCGGGTGATAATGAAACGGGTGTTGAAGCCAGAACAATGATGGCGAAGGCTTCAGGTACAGATCTGGCGGGTTATGAAAGCCAGCTGGCTTCAACCAAAATGTTTTATGCAGCACAAGATGCTGCTGATTTTGTTAACAGTGACAAGCTTGTAGAAACCATGAAGCTGGTCAGTAAGTTTTCATTTGATCATGGAATATTGGGAGAAGGTGCTGAGAGCCCTGATTTTATCGGTATGGCTTTCCCGGGTGGAAAATCATTCGGTGATCAAAATAATCTCAAATTACGTTTTGATTCCAGCTATATGACGATGGCAGCGGAAGGTAAGCTTTAATCAACAATTAGATTGGAGTGATTGATTGAAACGCTTAGTCAATATTCAGCCCGGTAAGGGCTGG
>JALSSM010000366.1 GCA_026984275.1 Gammaproteobacteria bacterium | reverse complement strand
TTAGAAATCATTGAAGGTACAACCGGAACACTTGCATTACCCGAAGAGCCTCCAAAAGATCCCACTGTAGAGAATGAGCCAAAAGAATTGATGCATGATTTTGGAGTCCAGTATTTTTCTGAATTACCGAAACCTCCTGAACAGAATACAATGACGGAATCACCTGAGAGCACAATGCTATCTGAGCAAAACTGGGTTGAAAGTCGTCAGACCATTGAAAATGATCCTGACCCTGGATCAATCAC
This sequence comes from Gammaproteobacteria bacterium, assembly GCA_026984275.1. Classification (GTDB taxonomy): domain Bacteria; phylum Pseudomonadota; class Gammaproteobacteria; order CAJXQU01; family CAJXQU01; genus CAJXQU01. The sequence goes on along the minus strand of JALSSM010000366.1, from coordinate 1,612 downwards.
TTCTTCTGTCGATCCGGTCCAAATTGAAGACCAGGGTATCGTGTTGCAGTTTACCGATGAATCCTGGGTACAGATCACGGATGCAACCGGTAAAAAACGTTTTTCGAGACTTGGTAAGGCTGGAGAAGTGGTCAATATAACTGGCGTTGCGCCATTTCGTGTTGTCATTGGCAGAGCTTCTGTGGTAATCATGAGCTATCAGGGAAGTTTCATCGATCTGGATCCGTTGGCAAAAGATGAGGTGGCTCGTTTTAACCTCGATGAAAATGGTGCTTACCGTTAAAAGCAATAAGATCAGGTAAATTAACTCCCCATGTCCAAACCATTACAATCCGTCAAAGGAATGAACGATATACTGCCAGAAGAGACCGGGCTGTGGTTGTATCTTGAAGATACTGTTCGACATGTTTTCGAATCCTATGGCTATCGTCAGATCCGTCTCCCGATCCTGGAACAGACGGCATTATTCAAACGATCCATCGGTGAGGCGACTGATATCGTTGAAAAAGAGATGTACAGTTTTGAAGATCGTGGTGGAGACAGTTTGACACTCCGTCCTGAAGGAACCGCTGGAACGGTAAGGGCAGGCATGCAACATGGTTTGTTTCATAACCAGATCCAGCGTCTTTGGTATATTGGTCCCATGTTCCGAAGAGAACGGCCACAAAAAGGCCGCTATCGGCAGTTTTACCAGATCGGCGTCGAAACGTTTAGTATGCCAGGACCTGACATTGATGCAGAGTTGATCCTGATGACAGCACGCTTGTGGGCGGCGCTGGGGTTGAAGGGTTTGGCCTTACAATTGAATACACTTGGAACAGCAGAAACCCGGGCACGATATCGCGACGATCTGATCGAGTATTTCAGTGCCAGCCAGGATCAGCTTGATGAAGATAGCCAACGCCGTCTGCATAAAAATCCATTACGAATTCTCGATAGTAAAAACCCAGCAATGGCAGAATTGATCGCAGCAGCCCCCACTTTTCTGGAATATCTGGATGACGAATCAGCCGATCACTTCCAGAGTTTGCAGGAGATTCTGGATCAGGCGGGTATTCAATATGAAGTCAATCCCAGACTGGTCCGTGGTCTCGATTATTACAGCAAAACAGTATTTGAATGGATTACCGATCAACTGGGCGCGCAAGGAACCGTCTGTGCGGGTGGTCGCTTTGATGGTCTGATCAAACAATTTGGTGGCAAAGAAACTTCAGCGATTGGTTTTGCAATGGGTATGGATCGATTGATTGAGCTACTTAAAGATAGTGATAAACAGGTTAATACAGCACCCGATGCCTATTTTATTTCTATGGGGGAGGCCGCGACCAGACAGGCGCTCCTGCTGGCTGAACAACTGCGGGATCAGTTACCAGAAATACGACTTTTATCGAATTGCGGCGGGGGAAGTTATAAGTCGCAATTCAAACGTGCTGACAAATCAGGTGCAAGATACGCTATCATTCTTGGTGACGATGAAATGGCCAATGGTTCAGTGTCTGTGAAAGATCTTAAAGAAGGTGAACAGCAAACAGTTGATCAGGATAAGCTGGCGCAGTTGATTAAGATATAAAAAGGCCCTGATCAATTTACAAACTCTATATAAAGAACAAAC
>JALSSM010000365.1 GCA_026984275.1 Gammaproteobacteria bacterium | reverse complement strand
TGAGTTTGATCAGGGATTCACTCAATGCTTCTGCAGAGCCATGTACATCCGCTTTGATCAGAACGTTGAGTGTAAAGACTTCACCTTCTTCCATTTTTGAGAACATCTGATCCAGTTTTGCAGCCTGTTGTCTGGCCAGCTTGGCCTCACGAGATTTATGTTCACGATGTTCTGCCAGTTCTCTGGCCTGACGTTCATCCTTAACCACCATCGCCTCGTCGCCGGCAACTGGAGCACCAGACAAGCCAAGTACTTCCACAGGTATTGAAGGGCCAGCTGATTGTAATTGACTTCCTTTATCGTCAACCAGGGCTCGAACACGTCCATATTGCTCACCCGCAAGTAGAATATCTCCTTTTTTCAGTGTTCCTGCCTGGACCAGTACTGTGGCGACTGGCCCACGACCTTTATCTAGACGGGATTCGATCACGATGCCGCGTGCACTGCCTTCGACTGGAGCTTTTAATTCCAGGAGTTCTGCCTGTAACAAAATGGCATCCAGTAAATCATCAACTCCCTGTCCTGTATGAGCGGAAACAGGGATGAACTGTGTATCACCACCCCAGTCTTCAGGGATAACTTCCTGAGCAGAAAGTTCGTTCTTCACACGATCTGGATCGGCACCTTCTTTATCCATCTTGTTGACGGCCACAATCATGGGTACATTTGCCGCCTTTGTGTGCTGAACAACCTCGATCGTTTGTGGCATGACACCATCATCACCGGCCACAACCAGAATAACAATATCCGTCGCATTAGCACCTCGTGATCGCATGGCCGTAAATGCAGCATGTCCGGGTGTATCAAGGAAAGTGATTTCACCATGGGAGGTTCCCACATGATAAGCGCCAATGTGCTGGGTAATTCCACCAGCTTCGCCTGCAGCGACTTTTGCTGAGCGAATGTAATCAAGTAGCGACGTTTTACCATGATCAACATGGCCCATGATCGTGACAACTGGAGGTCTTGGAAGTAACTCACCTTCTGGTTGAGTTTCGACCTGAACTTCCTCTTCAAGAGCATTCTCGCTAACAGGTCTGGGATTGTGTCCTAATTCTTCGACAACCAGTATTGCCGTATCCTGATCAAGGGATTGATTGATCGTTGCCATTGTACCCAGGTTCATGAGTACCTTGAGTACTTCAGCGGATTTGATCGACATTTTTTTCGCCAGATCTGCAACTGAAATATTCTCCGGGATCTCAACATCGTGGACAATGTCTACGGTTGGTTTTTCAAAACCATGTTTCGCCTCCCCAACAGAAATGGCGGAGCGTCTTCTGGTCGGTTTATTACGGCGGCGGCCGGCCTTGTTGCCTGCCACATGTAACTCATTACGGCCACCATAACGTTTACTTTTCTTTTCATCTTTACGTTTGGCTTTGTTGTCTGTTGTCGCACGTGCCTGTTCTGCTGCTTTAGCCTCTTCCTCCGCCTTCTGGCTAGCGGCTATTGCAGCTGCTTTAACTTCTTCTTCGGCCTGTTTGCGAGCTTCTTCTTCCGCTTTTATTCTTGCCTCTTCGTCTTGCTTAGCCTTATTCTTCTCTTCCTCTTTAAGACGGATGGCCTCTTCTTCAGCACGTTTTTCAGCTTCCAGAGCTTCACGCTTTTTACGTTCTTCATCCGCGCGTTTTTGTTCTTCTTCCTCAATAACGCTACGTTTAACATAAGTACGTTTTTTTCTGACTTCGATACTGACCGTGCGACTTGCCGCTCTCGAACGTGTTGTTGTTCTAGCGCCAGGAACACTTAACTCGCTGACAGACTTACGTTTTAAGGTCACTTTCTTCGGCTCAGAAGCTTCGGGTTCAGTTTCTTCTCTACCATGCAATTGTCGCAGATGTGCCAGCAATGTTGTCTTTTCATTATCGCTTATCGTGCCATCTGCAGTTTTCGCAGGTACGCCGGCTTCTTTCAGTTGCTCTAACAATCGATCAACTGAAATACCGACTACACCAGCGAAATCTTTAACGCTTACTTCTGCCATTTTATTTTTCCGAATTATCCGAAAATCTTTTATTTTAAATAAAAAGAACTCTAGACATCTTCATCCTCATTCTCAAACCACGGTTTACGTGCTGTCATGATCAACTCACCTGCACGTTTTTCATCCATCCCTTCGATATCCAGCAATTCATCTGTCGCCTGTTCTGCAAGATCTTCCATTGTCACAACGCCACGACCAGCCAGAATATAAGCCAATGCTTCGTCCATGCCTTCCATGGTCAGTAAATCTTCAGCTGGTTTAGCATCACCAATTTCTTCTTCACTGGCAATCGCTCTGGTTAACAATAGATCTTTTGCTCGCCCCCGAATTTCTTTAACCAGATCTTCATCAAATTCTTCAATGTCGAGCATTTCATTCTCAGGCACATAGGCAATTTCTTCGATGGTTGTAAATCCTTCCTGAACAAGAATTGTGGCGATTTCTTCATCAACATCCAGGAAACCGGTAAAAGTATCAAGAATTTTTTGCGCTTCACCTTCACTTTTCTCAGCCGCTTCTGTTTCTGTCATGACATTAATCTGCCAGCCGGTCAGTTGACTGGCCAACCGGACATTTTGCCCACCCCGACCAATGGCCTGCGACAGCTGATCCTCGACGACGGCAACATCCATGCTGTGTGAATCTTCATCAACAATGATCGAGACAACTTCAGCCGGAGCCATCGCGTTGATGACAAATTGTGCCGGGTTTTCATTCCAGAGAATAATATCTACACGTTCACCACTCAGCTCATTGGAAACAGCCTGAACCCGGGAGCCACGCATACCGACACAGGCACCCACCGGATCCGTTCGCGGATCTTCAGACCGAACAGCAATTTTTGCTCGCAATCCCGGATCGCGTGCGGCTCCTAATATTTCGATCAGTCCCTCACCAATTTCGGGTACTTCCAGTTTGAAAAGCTCGATCAGAAGTTCATTGGCTGTGCGACTGACAAATAATTGTGGGCCTCTTTTTTCAAATCGAACTTCTTTTAAGTAACCACGTAATCGATCACCAACTCTGGCAGATTCCCTCATAATCACTTCTTCACGAGGAATAAATGCTTCTGCGTTACCCCCCAGGTCAAGAATGATATTGCCACGATCAACACGTTTGACCGTACCCATGATCAGTTCTCCAACCCTGTCCTTGTAGGCCTCAACCACCTGTGCACGTTCTGCTTCTCTGACTTTCTGTACGATAACCTGTTTTGCAGTCTGTGCAGCGATCCGACCAAATTCAGCCGCCTCAATAGGTTCTTCGATAAAGTCACCAATTTTCAGGTCTGGTCTTTCCTTGACGATATCTTCATAGAAAACCTCGCGTGCAGGTACAAATTCGTCAACTTCACCTTCTTCATTCATGACCGGAGCATCGCCATCGATCACTTCCCAGCGACGAAATGCTTCATAATCACCTGTTTCACGATCAATACTGACTCTAACCGCAATATCTTCATCGTGTGCTTTGCGTGTTGAAGTCGCCAGGGCTTCTTCCAGGGCCTCAAAAATCACTTCTTTGGAGACACCTTTTTCATTAGAAACCACATCAACAACTGTCAGAATTTCTTTACTCATATCATCACTCTTGTTGTCACTCTTGTAATATTCCTTCTGGCTTTTAAAATCCTTCAGGAACAAGCCGCCCTGTCTCGATCATATTGAACGGAATATTTATCTCTTGCGTCTCTTCTTCATGACCTGTCGGCCCGGCAAGTGAAATTATAACATTCTGATCGTTTACACCACGTATTTCACCTTTAAATTTACGTCGTCCATCCAGCATTCTGCTCAGTTTTATTTTAACCTCTGAGCCAATAAACTTTTTATAGTGTTCCATTTTGAACAAAGGTCTATCCAGACCCGGAGAAGAAACTTCCAGAGTATATTGTCCTCTCACCAGATCTTCTACATCAAGCACGCCGCTGATATGACGACTGACAATTCCACAGTCATCCACGACAATACCCTCTTCGTGATCAATATAGACCCGTAAAACAGCACCGCCAGCATCCTGCACCTGTTCAAACCCTAACAGTTCGTAACCTAATCCAGAGATACTGGAATCAAGCATTTTATATAGCGGTGAACTGTCGTTAAACATCCCTCAAATCCCACATAATAAAAAGCCCCGATTCCCGGGGCCTTTTTTGATTGGTAGCGGGGGCAGGATTTGAACCTGCGACCTTCGGGTTATGAGCCCGACGAGCTGCCAGACTGCTCCACCCCGCACTAGTCAGGCGCGGAATATTACCCCCAACGTACTATTTATTCAAGCAGGACGACTGATTTTTTTTCTTCGACCAATCCCTTGGAAAAAGTGTGATTCAAGCCACCAGCCCTGTCGGCCGATAAAAGCTGTTGGAATGCCTGTTCCCGGCTTTTGTGTGTTCTGAAAAAAGCCATCTGAACAGCTGAAACAGGAATATATGGACATTACGAGTAACTATTCAATCCCTCATTACAGGCTGATCAAACGGATCTCGCGAACGGGTATGTCCTCAGTCTATCTGGCTGAAGCTCTGGACAGTAAGGAAACAGTGGTTGTAAAGATACTGGAGTTTGATTCCGATGATAAAGAAGACATTCGCTCAATTAAACGTTTTGTCATGGAGTACAAGCTTCTTAAACACCTGAACCACCCAAATGTTGCCGGTATTTATGGCAGACACGTTGATAAGGATTTTTCGTGCATCATTATGGAGCTTTTCCAGAATGGTGATCTTTCACAACAGATATTAGCGGGGATCAGCACATATCAAAGTATCCATTATCTTCGTCAAATTGCTTATGGCCTTGAAGAGGTTCACAGCCGAAGTATTGTTCATCGAGATATAAAACCGAGAAATATCCTGCTTCGGGAGAATAATACGCTGGCTATTTCTGATTTTGGAATTGCGAGAGTCATGGGGAAATCTTATGGTCTGACCTTGCAGGGCGTTATTCTTGGATCGCCCTATTATATGAGTCCTGAACAGATCAATAATGACAAAGCAATTGATCATCGATCTGATCTGTATAGTCTGGGTGCAGTATTTTATGAAATGCTCACTGGGAAAAAACCTTTCCGGGGTGATTCATTAATGAAAATATTTTACTCACACCTCAACGAGCCAATACCGGTGCTACCTGTTTTATTGCAAGAGTATCAACCTGTCATTAATCGTTTGCTGGCCAAGCATCCAGAAGACCGGTTTCAAAGTGCTTCTGAACTCTTATCAGCACTTAAATCGTATAAAACAACTCATCACGGAATCTCAGATCTGGTTCTGGCCTGATTTTAAATTAAAAAAAAGGGCTTAGTTAAGACAAGCCCTTTTTTAGTATTGATTTATAGATTAGCCACTATAAACCCTGCAACATCTCCCAAGGAATAGTTTGGTCAACCATGCCACCCAGCATGTCCAGGATCGGCATGGGTTCACCATTGACTTTAAGCTCACCCCCAGCCAAATCTGCAATCGCTTCATAGGACTCACCTTTATCAACAGCAAATCCCATTGCTACAGGCATGCCTGCCGCTTCTTCTGCAGGTGTACCTGCGATCATGCCTTTATCAACGGAGATCTTCAGTTGGCCTTGTAAAGCCATGATCAAATCTCTAATCGTTTTAAGATCGGTCAGCTTTTTAGCATCCGCATAATCCAGATCAAATTTGACCGCAGAATGACCCGTATCATTACTGATCTCCAGATTTGTGTTGATTCCAACGCCCTGCTTAATTGTGTCTGCAACGGCTGCATAATAAGCACCCATCGATTTTAACATCGCTTCACTCATCTGATCAGGATCATCCTCATTCAGAAGCATCAGCTGAGAAGAACGCATCTTTTGTCCCTGATCGACCAGTCTAATCACTGCACCCCGCTCGAATCCTTCGACTCCGAATTTTGCGTGTATTTTAGATTCTGGAAACGCAACACTGTCATCGGGTTTCTTTACCAGTAACTTACCCACATCAAGAGTTCCAAATCCTCCGAATTTTGCATTTTCCTGTTTCGCTTCAGAAGTAATACTGAGATCAGACATAACCATATCTGCACCTTCGCCATCAGAAAAAGACAGTTCAGGAATTTCCATCACAACAGAACCATCGAGAATTGATCCTTTATATAGCTCATCAATATCCATTTCCATACTGGAAGCCGCCATGTTTAAAATGAAGTCCTTACCTTCAGATTTTCCTTTCATTTCCAGCGCACCCAGATTGAGGAAACCATCCAGACGGGAGCCTTCCGTGTTTGTTGTAACGTGGCCGTTGATTCCTGAAAAAGAAATAAAATTCGGATCATCCGGGTCAGGTTCTTTGCCCGTAAGTGTTTTATATTTCTTTGCATCAAAAGATAACGGTGCTACTTCAAGGTCAACATTAATATCACCACCAATACCTGTCTGAACACCTGAAATAACGGGTTCTTTTCCATCAAAAAGCAACTTTATAAGATCTTTAACTTCTGTTGACAGTGAATCCTGATCCAATGTTGTATAAACATAGCTACTACCTGTTTTCACACCATTCGGTGTCAACATGATGGGGCCATGATAAATAGTATGATTTACGACAATGTTCATGGGTTCTTCATCACCAAATAATTCTGGATTTAGAGTAACGACTGATTTGGCTGTACTGCTGGTAAAACCCTTTTCAAAAGATTTTTTCTCTGCTTTCACAAAAGGAAAACTCTCTGTCAGATTCTGGTTTGATTCCGCGAGCACTCCATCAAATACTTCTTCTGTTTTGTTTGAGGTGAGCCATGTCATACCTGCCCAGAGAATGGGTACAGCTAACAACACAACGAATAATACTTTTTTCATTTATTTCGTCCTTATAGTTTATATTTATAACATTGAAGGCATCGGCATTATGTCTTAGATCTTGATACAAAGCCTGTGAAATCTTTAAGAAATCAGGCTCTACAAACGATAGCCTGTTTCATTTGCTTCCCAATCAATTATCCCATAGAGCCGATCAAACAGTGGTGCTTTTGGTTAACGAACAGATAGACATTGCGCCTGATATTAAACGATTGTTCATACTTAGTAACGCACCAGAAAGCCTGTCATTAAAGAATAACAAAACCAAATTAAAACGATTCAAGAAGGTCAATCATAGTTAAAGTCAGATCAGAGAATTAGTGATTTATGAATTATCAAGATAGAATACCACGCTCAGTCAGAAGTTATTGAGACTTCGACGAAAATTTTATAATAAAAAGCTTGCTATAACATATTAAAAAAGCGAACTTTTTGATTATTTTTCATAATTTTATTAGCCATAGCTCAAAATGATGAGAGGAGCAATGTCATGTCAGATATAGAAATAGCACAAAAAGCAAAAATGGAGCCCATCATCGATCTTGCCGGAGAAAAGTTTGGTATCGATGCGAAACACCTTGATCCATACGGACATTATAAAGCCAAACTATCACTGGATTATGTCGATAGCCTGAAAGATCAAAAAGAGGGTCACCTGGTACTTGTCACAGCCGTTAGCCCAACCCCAGCAGGCGAAGGTAAAACAACAACAACTGTCGGACTTGGAGATGCTCTGAACCGCATCGGCAAGAAAGCCATCATGTGTCTTCGAGAACCTTCACTGGGTCCATGTTTTGGCATGAAAGGTGGCGCTGCTGGTGGTGGTTATTCACAAGTTGTTCCGATGGAAGATATTAACCTGCACTTTACTGGTGACTTCCACGCAATTGGCGTTGCCCATGCACTTTTATCAGCCATGATCGATAACCATATCAACCATGGTAATGAATTAGGCATTGATCCACGCCGTATCCAGTGGAAACGTGTTGTTGACATGAATGATCGTGCTCTACGTAAGATCACGGTTGGCATGGGTGGTCCTGCTAATGGCTACTTACGAGAAGATGGTTTTGATATCGTTGTCGCCTCTGAAATTATGGCCATTCTTTGTCTTGCCACCAGTCGTGCTGATCTCAAGGAAAGACTTGGTCGTATTGTTATTGGCTACAAACGTGATAATAAAACGCCAATTTATGCTAGTGATCTAAATGCACAGGGTTCAATGGCCGCGTTGTTAAAAGATGCGATCAAGCCTAATCTTGTTCAAACTCTGGAAAACAATATTGCCATTATTCATGGTGGGCCTTTTGCTAATATCGCTCATGGTTGTAATACCGTTACCGCGACTAAAACGGGTCTGAAACTGGCTGATTATGTTATTACCGAAGGTGGTTTTGGTGCTGATCTCGGTGCTGAGAAATTTATTGATATCAAGACACGTATTGCTGGATTAAACCCTGAAGCAGTTGTTCTGGTTGCAACTATTCGTGCACTTAAATATCACGGTGGCGTTGCCAAAGATGATCTTACCAATGAAAACCTGGACGCACTGGCCAAAGGAATGATCAATATGGAGCGTCATGTTGAAAACATTCAAAATGTTTATGGGTTGCCTTGTGTTGTTTGTGTTAACCATTTTACTCTGGATACCGATGCTGAAATTGCATTGTTAGAAAAACGATGTGAAGAATTAGGTGTTAAGTGTGTCGTTTCCAAACATTGGGCTGACGGCGGTGCAGGTGCAGAAGATCTGGCTCATGCCGTTGTTGATGTGGTTGAGAATAATCCTGGTAAGCATACTTATGTTTACGATGACGACATGTCTTTGTGGGATAAAGTCGAGGCGATAGCAACTAAAGTTTATCGCGCTGCCAGTATTTCAGCCGATCCTAAAGTTAAAAAACAACTTGCGGACTGGAATGAAGAATATGGTTCCTATCCTATTTGTATGGCAAAAACACAGATGTCA
>JALSSM010000364.1 GCA_026984275.1 Gammaproteobacteria bacterium | reverse complement strand
TGTTTCCGAAAGATGAAGCCTTCACTGTTGGATTATTGAGTCATGTTGGCCGTCTTGGACTGGCTAACGTTTACCCTGATCAATACAGTCGAATACTTGAGGCCAATGGCGATAAACCAATCAATGAACTCTTGGTTGCTGAACAAAAAGAATTTTATACTGATCATCTGGAGATGGCTCACGCGATGTTAAAGGACTGGGGATTGCCAGCCGTTCATTACGATGCCATTTACGGAATGTATGAACTGGATCGGGTTTTTAGTACAAACCCTCGAGTTAAATCACTTGCTCGATACCTCAATTTTTCAACCCGGATTGCCACTTTATGTATTGAGGGGGCATCGACTGATCATCCGCTCTATCGATCACTGGAGAAGGAAGCATTGATGGCAGGAATTGAAGTCGATGACCTGAACTCAGTTTTCAAAAGAACACTCAGTATATGGAAGGACTGGAGTCAGTTACTTGAAGTGCCTCTCAAGGAATCAGTTAACCATGAAAAGGCCCGTCAGGAAATTAAAATCCGACCTGAACTCGTTGATCTTGATCAAACACAGGAAATAGGACTGGATATTCTCATCGTTGACGATGACCCTGACACATCCAGTTTATTACATCAACAATTAACCAGCTCGGGACATAATGTCACTCTTGCAAAAACGGGAAAAGAAGCTCTACAGATTGCACTGGAAAATGAACCACATTTAGTTATCACCGATCTGTTGATGCCGGAAATGGATGGACTAGAGTTATGTCGATCACTACGAAAGACCCGCATAGGTCAGAAAATGTATATCATTGTCCTCACAGCAGACACCAATGAAGGTTCACTGATAAAAGCCTTCAAGGCGGGGGCTGATGATTATATTGAGAAACCTGTTCGTCCGAATATAGTCAGGGCAAGAATTCGTGGTGGTCAGCGTATTTTTCAATTACAACAGGCTATCAAAGAAGAACGCTATGAAAATCGCCGCATTCTCGCAGAACTGGCGATCGCCAACAAACACCTTGAACAGGCAGCACTCACTGACGCTCTCACTAATATTCCTAATCGACGCTATGCTACCAGCCGTCTGGAACAGGAGTGGGCGGCATCTGACCGTGATCATAATCCGCTAAGCTGTATGCTGGTTGATATTGATCTATTCAAAAATATCAATGATCAATACGGTCATGATATTGGAGACAAAGTCTTATACGAAGTGGCACAGATGTTACGATCAGCAGCACGTGTTGATGATGAAGTCTGTCGTATTGGTGGTGAAGAATTTCTGGTGATTTGTGCTAATACCGATCTGCCTGCTGCTGAGGCCACCGCTGAACGATTACGGTTGGCCGTGGAAAACCTTTCTCTTTCTATTAACGAACATAAATTAAAGATCACTGTCAGTATCGGAATTGCAACCCGCTGTGATCAGGACTCCAACAGCAGCGATCTGTTAAAAGCCGCCGATATTGGCGTCTATGCAGCCAAGTCAAAAGGACGTAACCGTGTTTGTGTCATTTCTGAACGATCAGAAAAGCCTGCCAGTAAAAATACAAAAGTATGCGTCGCACCACAGCCCTGTGATGTCGCCTCGTTATCCTGAGAAAATTACCAACGATATTTCCCAAACATGTCTGGATTTGCCCAGTATCGACTGTTTAACCAGTCTGGCGTTCGTTTATAGTTTTCCACTGCAAAATACCAGATAGTGTGCTGATCAATGTCTGTGATTTTCCGCAAACCCAATCCAATAAAATCTTCTGATTTCCACCCTGAATCAGCCGATATGATCAGTAATATCTGACGAGCATAGATATCCCTGACTTGTGCAATCAATTGTTCCCCTTCTTCATGGCTCAGACTTTCTAATACATTCTTGATCAAAAC
>JALSSM010000363.1 GCA_026984275.1 Gammaproteobacteria bacterium | reverse complement strand
CTGACTCCGAAAATATTCTTCAATGTGGCTACTGTCCTTAGCCTGGTCTATGGTTAACTGCCATAAAATATGTTCCTGTGTATGGTACTGACACTCATGATTCAATCTTTATAGACTGATTCCACGGTACTGATTAAAAACTAGGCAAGATAAGTGCCAGAATGGGGATATTGGGAAAGGGTTTAGAATTGATTATGTCACTGCCAATCATTATTCTGGAAAGAAAGGCTATTGCAAACACCTGATCAGCTCATGCCAGAAACTGATCAGGAAATGCTTTATGGTTTATTTACTGAGTGCGACCTCCAGAGCTTCTTCCACTTTTTCAAGCAAAACAAACTTCAGTTTTTTTCTGGCTGATTCAGGGATCTCTTCAATATCACGTTCGTTCCGTTTCGGGATCATGACGGTTTTGATTCCGGCTCTTGCAGCAGCGATACATTTTTCTTTAAGTCCACCTATCGGTAAAACCAGACCTCGTAAACTGATCTCACCGGTCATTGCCACATCTTTTTTGATCTTGCGATCAGTCAACAATGACACCAGTGAAAGATACATAGCAACACCTGCACTTGGCCCATCTTTAGGGATCGCTCCCGCTGGAACATGGACATGAATGTCAGATTTTTCCAACAGTTCTCTGTCAATTCCAAGTATTTCCTGTCTGGATTTGACCAAGGTGAAGGCGGCCTGGGCACTTTCTTTCATGACATCGCCCAGTTGACCTGTCAGGATCAGATTACCTTTACCCGGTGTTCGGGTTGCCTCCACAAATAAAATATCGCCACCCACGGGTGTCCAGGCAAGGCCAGTCGCAACACCGGGCACACTGGTACGCATCGCCAATTCGCTTTCATATTTTCGAGCACCTAGTATCTCATGCAGATCATCGGCATCGATTTTGATCTTTTTCTTTTCACCTTCGGCTATTCGAACAGCAACACTCCTGAAAACAGCACCAATCTCACGTTCAAGATTTCTGACACCCGCTTCTCTGGTATAGCCTTCGATGATCAACTTCAGAGCTTTTGCTGTGAGTGTAACCTGACTCGTCTTCAAGCCATTGTGTTTCATCTGACGTTTAACCAGATATTTTTTCGCAATGTTATATTTTTCTTCGTCTGTATAGCCGTTTAACTCGATAATCTCCATCCGATCGCGTAACGGTCCGGGGATGTCATAGAGCACATTGGCAGTACTGATAAACAACACCTTACTCAGATCAAAAGGAACGCCGAGATAGTTGTCTTCAAAGGTTTTGTTCTGTTCCGGATCAAGTACTTCCAGTAATGCCGCTGATGGATCGCCATGAAAACTGGAAGATAACTTATCCATCTCATCGAGCATAAAGATCGGATTACGAGTACCCGCTTTACGCAAACTCTGAATGATCTTGCCCGGCATCGCCCCGATATAAGTACGTCGATGGCCACGGATCTCGGCTTCATCATGCACACCACCAAGACTGGCACGGATAAATTCCAGACCAATAGCACGTGCAATACTTTTTCCGAGTGAAGTCTTACCTACACCAGGCGGGCCAACAAAACAGAGAATTGGACTTCGCCCCTCAGGATTGAGTTTGCGCACAGCGAGATATTCGAGAATACGTTTCTTGATCTTATCCAGTCCATAATGATCCTCATCAAGGATCTTGCGAGCCTTTTCGATATCGATCTGTTCTTCACTCAGTTTGTTCCATGGCAAATCGGTCAACCAGTCGAGATATGTCCGGCTGATGGAATATTCCGAGGAAGATTCTGGCATTTTCTCCAGACGTCGTAATTCCTTGAGCGCATGCTCTTCCACTGGCTCAGGCATTTCCGCCTTGATGATCGCTTCAGTAACTTCTTCAATTTCTGATCCTTCATCTTCACCCA
>JALSSM010000362.1 GCA_026984275.1 Gammaproteobacteria bacterium | reverse complement strand
GTCGAATTCATTACATAATAACGCCGACCAAGAACAACATAGGATTGTGGGTTGCCATAACGACTTTTTGCTTCGTGATGGGGAGCTGCATCTGGAATTCTTGAAAGATCGATCGATGGATTGGGTTGTGTCTTACGAAAGACAGGTCCGTGACTGGTTCCACAACCGGCGACAAAAATTACGATCATCAGATTGATGAGTCGGATACAAATTGACCTTGTCATTTAAGTAAAGCTTCCCTGACATATGCCTCTTTGATCGCTTCGGATAATTGATAGACAGCCATACCATAAAGAGGGCTGTGATTATAACGGGTGATCGTATAAAAATTTTGAAAAACCACCCAGTAATCTGTGTCTTTTTCCTGTTTATAAGCCAGCAAACTAGTTAATGGATTCCCTTCAATTTTACGTTTTAACTGAACGCCAGATTCAATCAGATCATTCAGGGGAATACTGGGCTTGAGACCTTTTTCCAGATGCTTCTCCAGATCAGCACCTTTTTTTATCCAGGTTGCTGTCGCAACCGGCTCATCTGTTTGCCAGCCATGCTTTTTGAAATAGTTTGCGATACTGCCGAAAATATCAGGCTTATGATCCCAGATATTGATTTTACCATCCTTATCAAAATCAACCGCATAACTCTGAAAACTGCTGGGCATGAACTGTGGCATTCCCATTGCGCCGGCATAAGATCCTTTGAGTGAGAGGGGATCGATCTTTAGCTTCCGGGTAAAGAGCAAATACTGCTTTAATTCCTTTCGAAAAAAAGGAGCTCGTTTCGGATAGTTAAAAGCCAGTGTCGCCAGAGAATCAATGACTCGATACTTACCTTTATGTTTTCCGTAATAGGTTTCAACACCAATGATCGCAACAATTATCTCACGTGAGACACCATATTCTTTTTCAACAGCCAGTAACAAATCTCGATTTTCCTGCCAGAAAACCACTCCTTTTTTTATCCTTTCTGGTGTAACAAATATTTTTCGATATTCATGCCATTCTTTCGATTTTTCAGCTGGTCTGGCTATTGCCTCAAGCACATGATCGAGTAACTTTACTTTCAAGAAGAGGTCTTCCAATGGTTTTTTTTCAAAACCATGTTTATCAACCATATCTTTGATAAATTTTTCTTTTTCTATTTGATCAAAATCACCAGCCTGAACCACAGGCGATGCGAGCAATAACAAAAAAAGAATTCGTTTTATAACAATCATAAATTATCCCGACATAAGTTGACGATGAGTAAAGGCTGACATGATCAGACCAAACCCCAGTAACATCGTCACCAGTGACGTCCCTCCATAACTGATTAATGGTAAAGGTACTCCGACGACTGGAAGCTGCCCGGTTACCATACCCATATTAACAAAAACATAGGTAAAAAAGGTCAACGCAAGACTGCCTGCAACTAAACGTGCAAAGGTTCCCTGTGACTCTTTCGCCATATACAAACATCTCAGGATTACAAACGTATAAAGCGCGATCAGAGCTAATACGCCCAGAAAACCAAACTCTTCACAAAATACCGCAAAGATAAAATCAGTGGTTCGTTCGGGCAAAAAACCCAATTGTGATTGCGTACCGTTTAACCACCCCTTTCCAAACAGGCCACCAGAGCCCACAGCGATTTTTGACTGGATTATATGATAGCCAGCCCCTAATGGATCTTTTTCTGGATCAAATAAGGTTAAAACACGTTGTTTCTGATAATCTTTCATGGCATACCAGAGTAAAGGAGCTACCGCCATCACAGCCAGACCTGCTGCGATAATTAATCGCCAGCGTAACCCCGAAAGAAACAGAACGTAGAAACCTGAGGCAGCAATCAGGATAGCCGTACCCAGATCAGGTTGTTCTGCGATCAGGCCAGCAGGAATGGCGATCATGATCAGACCAACCATTACATTCCTGAAAGAAGGCGGGGTCGGCTTATCATTCAGATGCCAGGCAACCATCATTGGCACTGCGATTTTCATAATCTCAGAGGGCTGAAATTTAATAAATTTCAGATCCAGCCAGCGTTGAGCCCCCTTACCTGTGTATCCCATGAATATGACTGCAACCAGCATCAGCAGTCCAAGACCAAAGAGCCACGGAGCCCACCATAGTAAAGTACGCATGGGGATCTGTGCGATAAAAAGCATACCCGTTAACCCCAGACCAATTCGCGTTGCCTGCCTGATCACGACATCTATGTGCTGATCGGATGCGCTATATAAAACCAGCAAACCCAGACCACATAACAATAACAAGGCGATCAGCAACGGGAAATCGATATGTAGTTTAAAAAAGATATTTTTTGATCTATCCATGATGGTTACTGATTTTTCATATAATAATCGAGTAATTTCCTGGCAACCGGACCGGCTGTTCGACCACCGCTACCGCCATGCTCAATGACTACGGCAACAGCAATGACTGGGTTTTTAACCGGAGCAAAAGCGATAAATAATGCATGATCTTTCAGATGTTCAGGGATATCTTCTTTAGCCATGTTATCTTCTTCAGCCTGTTTCAAACCGAACACCTGTGAGGTACCGGTTTTGCCGGCAAACTCGTAAAAAGCCCCGGCACCTAATTTTCGGGCGGTACCTCTTTGCCCCAAAACGACATCTCGCATCGCCTGGATAACCAGCTGCCAGTCTTCTTCTTCACCCTTCACCACTTCCTTCGGTAATTCAGACAACAGATCACCCGACTTTCCTGTCGCTGGATCTTCTGTTTGACCCACCAGGCGAGGAACAACTCTTTTTCCATACATACTCAATGTTGCCGTTGCCGATGCAAGCTGAAATGGGGTTGTGAGCATATAGCCCTGACCGATTCCAGTGATCAGTGTTTCACCTGGATACCAGGAGGTCTCCCTGGTTTTTAATTTCCATTGGCGGGATGGTAAAAGACCCTGAGCCTCTCCTGATAAATCCACACCGGAGATTTTGCCAAAACCAAAACCTTTAAGATAATCATGAATCCTGTCGATACCCAGATCATTTGCCAACTCATAATAATAGACATCACAAGACTCAACAATCGAACGTTTTAAATCAACCCCACCGTGGCCAGCCTTTTTCCAGCAACGGTAACGATGAGTGCCACCGGGCAGGCTAAACCAGCCAGGACAAAAAGTCTGATCATGGGCATCTCTGATATCAAAAAAAAGCCCGGCCATGGCCAGAAATGGTTTAATGGTTGATCCGGGAGGATATTGCCCTTGTAATGCCCGGTTAAACAATGGCCGATCAGGCGATTGACTCAATAGCTGATATCGATCGGCACTGATGCCGTTCACAAACCAGTTTGGATCATAAGCAGGATAACTGACCATCGCGAGTACCGCACCGGTGTTTGGATCTATGGCCACCACGGCACCATTTCTTTCCCCCAGTGCCTCTGCCGCCAGAGACTGTAATTTTGTATCGATCGTTAGATAAAGATCATGTCCCGGTAATGGTGGTTCTCGTTTCAGAACCTGAAGAATTCGCCCCTGTGCATTAATCTCTACCTGTTGATAGCCCACCTGTCCATGTAGCTGTGGTTCATAGGATTTTTCGATTCCAGTTTTACCAATATGAGTTGTGGCACTGTAATTAGCCTTATCGAGCCTTTTTTCTTCCTTCTCATTGATTCGTCCTACATAGCCAAGCATATGAACAAAATCTTTACCATAAGGATAATGACGCACTAATCGGGTGGCAACTTCAACACCTGGGAAACGATATTGATTGACAGAAAAGCGGGCAATTTGATCCTCACTCAATTTGAACTTGATGGGGATTTTTTCAAATTTTCTTTTACGTTTCACCTCTTTTTTAAAGCGCTGAATCTCATCATTATCAAGCCCGATAAGACTATCAATTTTTACAATCAGCTCATCAATATTACCGGCCTGCTCTGGTACGACCTCAAGACTGAAAACAGGAATATTTTCTGCCAGCAGGACACCATCACGACTAAATATCAGTCCTCTTGGTGGTGGAATGGGTAGCACTTTTACCCGGTTTTCTTTGGAACGCGTCGTAAAATGTTCATGCTGGGCTATCTGTAAATCGGCCAGACGGTAGGCCAGAAAACCAAAAAGTACGGCCATAAAAATCACTGCAACGATCAAACGATGAGCAAATATCTGACTTTCACGGCGAAGATTCTTCAGTATTAATCGGGACATGTTCTTCCCTGTTCAATCGATGAGCTTTTCAGGAAATAAGAGCTCGGCGACGGACGTCACGCAAGATAACAAACAACCATGGCCAGAGAAGCATACTGGTGATTACTGGCATCAAGAAAGACCAGGACTGTGGAGGTCTTCCAATGATGCCGTTCACCCAGACGATCAGACTCAGATACACCGCCACCAGCAACCCAACAAATAATGATTGTTGATATAAAGGATGTTGCCTGATCTGCAAATGTAATTTTACTGTGACGTAAGCAACAATAGCCAACCCAATTGCGTGTTGCCCGAGTAAAGAACCTTGTAGAACATCCAGCAGAATACCCAGAAACCAGGCCGTTCCAATACTGACTCGTTGTGGTAAAGCCATACTCCAGTAGATTACGACCATAGCGACCCATGCTGGACGCCAGACAGTAATCCAGTCAGGCAATGGCATGGCTGTTAACATCAAAGCAACGATAAAAGTAACCAGAACTATCCAGTAATTATGCCTCTTGACCATCCTGTTACCTTGTTGCCACCTTGCCAGGATCTGACTCGATATCGACATCTGAAACACTCGGCCAGACGAGTAGAACCTCCCTTGCTTTAGCCAGATTAGCCACCGGTTGAACCTTGATCATCATGAAATTATCTCCGGGGTGCAATGACACTTCACTCACTTTCCCCACAGGATAACCTTCGGGAAAATGTCCTCCCAGTCCTGATGAAACCAGAAGGTCTCCTTCCTGAATATCTGACTCAGGAGGCACATAATCCAGTCGCATTTCCTGACGAATACTTTCACCAGTAGCAATCGCACGGACTCCACTTCGTACAACTTCAACCGGTATGGCATGTTCACTATCGGTGATCATCATTCCTGTACTTGAAGATGCACCGACATGAACAACCTGCCCCATAACCCCAGAAGAATCAACAATCGGTTGCCCAATATAAACACCATTTTTTGAGCCCTTGTTGAGAATAAACTTATGTGAGGAACTTTCCTGTTCGACAGCCATAAAATCAGCGACCAGGACACGTTCTCCCTGTCTGATGGGTGATTCGATCAAGCCACGCAATCGCTGATTTTCCAGTGCGAGTGACTGGTATTTCTGTGTGTGTGTTTTCAGAAGTAGATTTTGAGCTTTAAGTTTTGCATTTTCTTTCAATAGATTCTCACGGGCTTCCAGCGATTCTGACATCCAGTCTCCGACTTTGACCGGCAGATTGACCAGGTATTGAATCGGATAAACAACCGATGAAAGATGACTCCTGACCGTTTCAAGGTAATCCATCTTACGATCGACCGTCATCAGAACAATCGATGCCAGAACACAGGCGAGCAGCCGTAGTCCTATTTGTGTATGTTTTGAAAAAAGTGCTTTAATAACTTTCTACCTTCTTGCTGTCTTTAACTCTTTATTACTCAAGTGATAAAACATCTGGACCATGCTCCTCGATCATCTCAAGTACACGACCACCGCCTCTGGCTACACAGGTAAGCGGATCTTCAGCGATGATCACAGGCAATCCCGTCTCTTCCATTAGTAACCGATCCATATCCCTTAATAACGCACCTCCACCTGTTACTACAATCCCCCGTTCGGATACATCTGCAGCCAGTTCTGGTGGTGTTTTCTCCAGAGCATGTTTTACAGCACCAATAATACCGGATAAGGGTTCCTGTAAGGCTTCCAGCACTTCATTACTGTTGAGTGTAAAACTGCGTGGTAAACCTTCAGCAAGATTTCGTCCACGAACCTCCATCTCCAGCACTTCATTACCCGGATAAGCGCACCCAATTTCATGTTTAATACGTTCTGCCGTGGAATCTCCGATCAACGAGCCATAATTTCTTCGGACATAGTTGATGATCGCATCATCAAAACGATCACCACCAATACGAACAGAATCTGAATAAACGATGCCATTAAGAGAAATAACGGCCACTTCCGTTGTGCCACCACCAATATCCAGCACCATTGATCCACTGGCATCACTGACCGGCATACCGGCTCCGATCGCAGCTGACATGGGCTCATCGATCAGATAAACCTCACGCGCACCTGCTCCAAGCGTTGATTCCTTGATCGCACGGCGTTCTACCTGGGTTGATCCACAGGGCACGCAAACTAGCACCCGAGGGCTGGGCTTGAGAAAACGCTCGCCATGAACTTTATGAATAAAAGACTGCAACATCTTTTCCGTCACAGTAAAGTCAGCGATCACGCCATCCTTCAAAGGCCGCATAGCCTCTATATGTCCCGGCGTTCTTCCTAACATCGCCTTGGCCTCGCCACCCACGGCAACAACTGATTTAAGACTTTGAGGATCCTTACCAACCTTGATAGCAACCACCGACGGCTCATCAAGAACAATGCCCTTGCCACGGACATAAATAAGTGTATTGGCTGTGCCTAAGTCGATAGAAAGATCGTTTGAAAATAGACCGCGTATCCTGTTAAACATATCTTTTTAATTTTTCCCTGTTAGTAGATAACGTTATTTATAGGACTCTAGCAGTGGTCACACCTTTCGGCAAGCGTCACTAGTGTGTAAAATTCCTTCTTTTTGATAACAAGGTCATAACAATGTCGCTGGACAAAAAAGATGTCGAAGCAATTGCCCGTCTTGCAAGGCTGGAAATCAACCCCGATCAGATAGAAGAAACCGCATCACAGCTCTCCAGTATCCTGGAATTTGTGGATCAGATGAACGCTGTCGATACGACCGGTGTCGAACCCATCGCACACCCGCTGGATCTCGTCGCCAGAACACGTGAAGATGTGGTTACCGAAACCAATCAGCGTGAGCATTTTCAGGCTATCGCCCCCAAAACTCAGGATGGCCTCTATCTCGTCCCTAAAGTTATTGAGTAATATTCAGACCATGCATAACAAAACACTGGCCGAACTCAGCACGGCACTACAAGACAAAGAATTCAGCAGCGAAGAATTAACGCGACATTACCTCGATCGCATTCAACAACATGACCCGTCGATAAACAGCTTCATCACCGTGACGGAAGATCTGGCGATCGCGCAGGCACAGGCTGCCGATCAGCAAATTGCATCAGGCAATGCCGGCACCTTAACCGGAATCCCACTGGCGCAGAAAGACATCTTCTGTACCAATGGAGTAAAAACTTCCTGTGCTTCATTGATGCTCGATAACTTCATCGCGCCTTATGATGCAACTGTCGTCGAAAAGATCAATGATGCCGGAATGGTCATGCTTGGCAAGACCAATATGGATGAGTTCGCCATGGGTTCTACAACAGAATCCAGTTATTACGGCGATGCAAAAAATCCCTGGGATCTTGAACGCGTGCCCGGTGGCTCTTCAGGTGGATCGGCCGCCGCAGTGGCGGCCCAGCTTACGCCAGTAGCAACGGGTACAGATACCGGTGGTTCGATCAGACAACCCGCTGCTTTATGTGGCATCACCGGAATCAAACCCACTTACGGTACTGTCTCACGCTACGGCATGATCGCTTTTGCTTCCAGTCTTGATCAGGGAGGCCCGATGACGCGCACAGCCGAAGATGCCGCCATGATGCTGAATGTGATGACAGGGTTTGATGAAAAAGACGCCACCTCGATTGAAAGAGACAGTGAAGATTACACCCGATCATTGAATAACAAGCTGGATGGTCTGACGATCGGACTTCCGAAAGAATATTTCAGTGACGATCTGGATTCGGACATTGCCAATGTGATTGATACGGCCATCAAAGAAGTTGAAAAACTGGGAGCCTCGATTAAAGAGATCAGTTTGCCGAATACCCGCCTGAGTATTCCAGCCTATTATGTGATCGCACCGGCAGAATGTTCCTCTAACCTGTCACGGATGGATGGTGTCCGTTTTGGCTATCGCTGTGAAGATCCGAAGGATCTTTACGATCTCTATGCCCGTTCCCGTGGTGAAGCCTTTGGTGAAGAAGTGAAACGCCGGATCATGATCGGCACCTATGCGCTATCAGCCGGTTATTACGATGCTTATTATCTGAAAGCACAGCAAATTCGTCGTCTGATCAGTGATGACTTCAAAAAGGCTTTTTTGGACGTTGATGTGATCATGGGACCCACCTCCCCTTCCACCGCTTTCAAATTTGGTGAATTATCTGAAGACAACGATCCCGTGAGTATGTATCTTGCCGACATCTATACGATTTCCGTAAATCTCGCCGGACTACCAGGAATGTCGATACCCGCAGGACTGGTAAAGGGGCTTCCGGTGGGATTGCAGTTGATCGGAAATTATTTTCAGGAAGCAAAATTGTTGAACATCGCGCATCAGTTTCAGCAAGCTACTGATCACCACCAACAGACGCCAGACAGTTTTCAGGAGGGAAAATAAGATGGAATGGGAAATCGTTTTAGGCCTGGAAATTCACGCTCAACTGGCCACAAAAAGCAAGATTTTCTCCGGTGCATCTATTGCCTATGGCGCAGAACCCAATACGCAAGCCTGCGCTGTCGATCTGGGACTACCCGGCGTCTTGCCCGTACTGAATAAAGAAGCGGTGCGTATGGCGGTAAAATTTGGCCTGGCCATCGAAGCACAGATCGATGAGTTTTCTGTCTTCGCACGCAAAAATTATTTCTATCCTGATCTGCCCAAAGGCTATCAAATCAGCCAGTTTGAAAAACCGATCATTGGCCCCGGTTTTACT
>JALSSM010000361.1 GCA_026984275.1 Gammaproteobacteria bacterium | reverse complement strand
TAAAGAAACGGAATTATTTTTATTCGCCGTTCCTCGTAAGACCGGGCCAGTCAGGCGTGGAGAAAATGGTTGAAGCATGATCATGGCATTGAGTGCTGTTTTTCTGTATTCGTTCAATAGCGTCTTTTGCTGCTCTGATCGAAACAATTGCTGATATTCGTAGAGAACGGATTCAACCTCGGAATTATCAGGTGACAGATGCCTGTTTCGAATACCCAATCGTTGCATCGCCTTCTTTTTTGCGAAAACAATATCAGTGACACTATCATCCACCATCATTCGGGCGGCTTCGTGTGCGATTCTTAGCCGGGTTTGTCTGGACATGATCAAGGAACACTAAAATTAAAAACTAAAATAGCTGTTCAGGGATACCGGTTTCTGTTTCCCCGGATTCAGGATCATTGGCTGCAGCTGTTCGAGTGGGTACATTTTCTTTTCGGAAGATTTCCAGATAAGAACCTTTTTGTCCCGGACTGGCTAACAGACCTGTTTGTTTATCTACATTTAAGGTGACTATTCCCTCCGGTTCGATCGGGTAGGCTTCGGGCATACCTTCAAGTGCCACTTTCATATAATCTATCCACATGGGAAGCGCAGCTCGACCACCGGTTTCGGCGGTTCCCAGTGGACGAATTTGATCGAACCCAACCCAGGCTGTCGTCACAATTTTGGCATTGAATCCGGAAAACCAGGCATCTTTTTGATCATTTGTTGTGCCCGTTTTACCAGATAGATCAGGTCTGTTCAGAACCAGCGCACGAGTGCCAGTACCGGCTCTGATCACATCCCGCATCATCGAAGCGATGATATAGACATTTCTGGAGTCAACGACTTTTTTTGCAACCCCTTCGACCTGCTCTCCTTTTGATACCTTACAATCACGACAAACACGATCAGGATTCGCCTGGAAAAGCACATCACCGTTTGCTGTCTCAATACGATTAATAAAGTAAGGTTTTGTCAAATAACCGCCATTAGCCAGCACGGTATAACCTCGTGCTAATTCTAACGGCGCAATGGCACCACTTCCCAGCGACAAAGATAAGTCTTTTGGTAATCTT
Source organism: Gammaproteobacteria bacterium (assembly GCA_026984275.1). Classification (GTDB taxonomy): domain Bacteria; phylum Pseudomonadota; class Gammaproteobacteria; order CAJXQU01; family CAJXQU01; genus CAJXQU01. Next base: position 7,826 of record JALSSM010000361.1, on the reverse strand, counting down.
TCGGGATCAAAACCAAACCTTGATATGTATTTAATCGCTTTTTTTATACCGATCGATCGTAATAACCGTATAGAGATTAAATTCCTGGAATGTGTCAGTGCTGATCTGAGGCGGGTTGGGCCACGATATTTACCACTATAGTTTTCTGGACGCCATGTGTCTTCGAGACCAGGATCGTCAAAAACCACCGGTGCATCATTGACCAGACTGGCAGCCGTATAGCCATTATCAAGCGCGGCTGAATAAATAAAGGGTTTAAAACTGGAACCCGGTTGCCGGTGGGCCTGTACGACACGGTTAAACTTGCTGTGATTGAAATCAAACCCTCCTGAAAGCGCCAGGATCGAACCATCTTCCGGGGAAAGCGATACTAATGCACCTTCAACATCGGGGATCTGTGCCAACTTCAATCCCTCGTCTGTTTTCATTACCCGGATAAGATCCCCTGTCTGGAATAGTTCGGTAGCTGACTTTGGTTTGCCTTCACGTCGATTTTCGTCAATATACCGACGCGCCCAGGACATTGCATCCCATTCAAGCGTAACAATCCCATCATCCTTCAGGTAAATCTCAGCTGTTTTATCAGAGACACTGATCACCAGAGCCGGATAGAGACCACCCAGTACTGGATAACCTTCAAGCATCTGTAACCAGTCGCTTTCTCCAGCACTTTGTTCAAGCTCATAATGATGTTCGGCACCTCGATAACCATGTCGTTTATCATAATCGATCAAGGCCTTACGCAAAGCCTGATCAGCCGCTTTTTGCAGGCGGTCATTGATGGTTGTATAAACTTTATAACCCGAGGTATAGGCCTCATCACCATATTTTTCGACCATATAACTTCGCACCATTTCTGCAACATATGGCGAACTGGTATCCGGAATTTTGTGATGTATCCGCGCTGTTACCGGCGCTTTGATGGCGACCTGATATTCTTCATCTGAAATATCACCCAGCTCCAGCATTCGTCCAAGTACATAATTCCTTCTTCGTATCGCACGTTCAGGATTGGTGATCGGGTTCATTTTCGAAGGAGCCTTGGGCAAACCGGCCATCATGGCTATCTGCGGCAAGGTTAATTCAGAAAGTGGCACACCATAATAAAGCTCCGCAGCGGCAACGATCCCATAAGCACGATGCCCCAGATAGATCTTGTTAAAATAGAGCTCAAGAATCTCCTCTTTACTAAGCTCACTTTCAATCTTTAATGCCAGTAAGATTTCATTGAGTTTTCGGGAATATGTTTTTTCGTTACTCAAGAAAAAGTTCCGGGCCACCTGCATGGTGATCGTACTGCCTCCCTGAGTCCGTTCTCCAGTTTGGATCAATAACATTCCAGCTCTTACCAGCCCTTGCCAATCAACTCCGGGATGCTCAAAAAAGCGATCATCTTCTGCGGCCAGAAAAGCATCCACCATCTGATCAGGCACATCATCGTAGTTAACAGGTAGTCTCCTTTTTTCACCAAACTCGGCCATTAACGAATCTTCATGTGTATAAACACGAAGCGGTACAGAAAACTGAACATCTTGCAGCGAATCTGTTGAAGGCAGTCCCGGAAGCAGGTAATAGACACCGGCACCAATGATCACGATGCCGAGTAACATCATGAAAAATATAAAATTAATGAAAAATCTCATGCTTGTTCCATAGTAAAGATCAATAGCTTTCTAAAGTTGGCCTGGATGTTGCCTTACATTTTGTGGAAAACGAAAGTTGAGATCAACCAGATACAACATTTAAAAAAAATGTTAGCGAATACTACAGGAATTCAGAAATTGACCGATAACCTGTAAACGCACTGACTAATAATCTCATATTTTTGAATTATATGTTTCAGAAATTATTAACTTTAAGTTTGCTTTTTGATCATCTGATTTCGCAACTTAGTGTATAGAAAGGGAAAAAATAATGTCTTTCTTTAGAAGTAAATCAAATTCGTTAATTGGCATTGACATCAGCTCAACGTCTATCAAGCTTCTGGAATTGTCACATTCCGGAAAAGGCTATCGTGTTGAGAGCTATGCGGTTGAGCCTCTACCACCCAACTCTGTTGTTGAAAAGAATATCACTGATGTAGAACTTGTCGGCGAGGCCATTTCAAGAGCGGTTAAGAAATCTGGCTCAAAAGCAAAATCTGCAGCCTGTGCCGTCGCTGGATCAGCCGTGATTACCAAGATAATCAGCATGTCCGAAGATCTGACCGAAGACGAGATGGAAAGTCAGATTCAGGTCGAAGCTGATCAATATATTCCTTACCCATTAGAAGAAGTCAGGCTGGATTTTGAAATTCTGCATCCTTCGGCAACTGAGCCCGGCCAGGTTGATGTCCTGCTTGCGGCTTCCCGTAGTGATAATGTTGACGTCCGTGTCGCTGCCATGGAGCTGGCCGGACTGAAAGCAGAAGTGGTTGATGTCGAAGCGTTTGCGCTTGAGAACTCTGTTCGACTCCTGATGCAGGAAACAAATATGGCTGACATGGATAAGACCATAGCCGTCATTGATGTGGGTGCCACGATGACAACATTAAGCGTGCTCGATAATCTCAATATTATCTATACCCGTGAACAGGTTTTTGGTGGACGCCAATTGACAGAAGAAATCCAGAAACGTTTCGGACTTTCTTATGAAGAAGCCGGGCTTGCCAAACGGCAGGGTGGTCTGCCAGACAATTATGAAGACGATGTTCTGGATCCATTCAGGGAGTCTATGTCACAACAGATCAATAGAGCTTTACAGTTTTTTTATGCCTCAAGTAACAATATCGATGCTGTCGATCACATCGTTCTGGCTGGTGGATGTGCTTCGACAACCGGCATCTCAGAGCTGATTGAGGCTAAAACGGGTGCCACCGTCAGTGTCGCCAATCCCTTTACCGATATGCCACTGGCGTCAAGAGTTCGATCAGAGGCGCTCAATAATGACGCACCAGCGATGATGATCGCCTGCGGATTGGCGTTAAGGAGTTTCAACTAATGTCTACAATCAATCTATTACCCTGGCGGGAAGAACGCCGGGCAGCAAGGAAAAAACAATTTCTTTCTGCATTGGGGTTAACTGCCATACTTGCTGTTGGTTCAGTCGGGCTGGGGCATCTATATTTCGAAAAGCTGATCACAAATCAGAACAATCGCAATGCATTTCTGGAACAAGAAATTAAAGCATTAGACACAAAGATTGCACAGATCAAAGAACTTGAAAAAGAAAAAAGCAGTCTGATCGCAAGAATGCATGCGATTGAGACACTCCAGACAAGTCGACCTCTGGTTGTACATCTGTTTGATGAACTGGTCACCAGTATGCCAGACGGTATCTACCTTAATGAAGTAGAACAAAAAGACGAAGTGATCACTATCTCTGGATCTGCCCAATCTAACTCTCGAGTTTCTAATTTTATGCGTAATCTTGAGGCATCTAAGTGGCTGACCGGTGCAACGCTCGAAATTATCGAAACCAAAGATAAAAAGAAAGATCGCATGAATCAGTTCACTTTACGAATTAGTCAAATTCCTGTCCATCTGGAAGATCAGGATGAAGAAAATAGTGTGGGAGCTGAATCATGAATATGGATGCAATCAATAATCTTGATTTTGAAGATGTCGGTAGCTGGCCAACACCGATCAAAATTATTTCAGGCATATTACTGTTTATTCTGATCGTCGCTGCTGGCTGGTGGTTTCATCACAAAGGTCAGCAGGAACAACTGGAAATGCTTCAGGCGAAAGAACAGGAATTAAGAACCTCTTTTGAATTCAAACAGAAAAAAGCCGCAAACCTCGAAGCCCTGCAGGCACAACTGGAAGACATTAAACAATCCTTTGGCGATCTGTTGAAACGACTACCTGATAAAACAGAGGTTGCGGGACTATTGGTCGATATATCACAACAGGGGCTGGGCTCTGGTCTGGAGTTTGAGTTATTCAAACCCGGAAAAGAAACGCAATCAGAATTCTATGTTGAATTGCCCATTGAAATTCGTGTCACCGGTGACTATCACTCATTTGGTCAGTTTGTCAGCGGCGTTGCTGATCTGCCACGAATTGTGACCCAGCATAACGTAAAAATCTACAAAGACCGTACTAACAGCAAAGGTAAATCTGGCGAACCTAAGCTGATCATGGAAAGTATCGCGAAAACTTATCGCTATATGGATGATTCAGAAGGGGAAGTTGAGGAGGTCGCAGTGCAATGAAAACAAAATTTATCTTTATTCTTGGATCGAGCTTGATGTTAAGCGGCTGCCTGTCTGATGACATGGCCAGCTTGCGTAGCTATGCCGATGAAGTAAAAGCACGCAAGGGTGGGTACATCGAACCATTGCCAGAGATAAAACCGGTAGAACGATATCTCTACCAGTCTGCGAACAGACGCGATCCCTTTTCCTCAAACTTCAGAGATGACGATCAACCTTCTTCAGTCGTTATAGATTCTGAACAACAGCGTGCTTTACAGCGTGAAGTCAGAGAGCGGAACAAGGAAGAACTGGAGCACTTTGAGCTGGATGGCCTGCGAATGGTAGGCACGCTGGAACTGTCGAATGCCCTGTGGGGAATTATTCAGGATCCAGATGGCACTATTTATCGGGTCAAAGAAGGTAACTACATGGGCAGGAATTACGGAAAAATTCTGTCTATTTCAGAAGAAAAAATTGAATTAAGAGAAATCGTCAAGGATTTGCAGGGAGCCTGGGAAGAAAGACAGGCATCTATCGCATTATCAGATGATGAAGCATGACAGAAAGTCTAGAGGCTAAAAAAATGAAAATGAGTAAATTTAAAACTTCCATCAATCAGCAGAAACCTGCTCATCAGACATTGTCCGCACCCAGTGCGATGACGGGTTTGAGAACAGGGTTGATCGCAGGTCTTTTTATTTTATTGCAGTTGCTGGTCATGCAGGCCGTCTCTGCAGCGCCAACACTAAATAATCTGGGATTCGTATCTCTGCCAAGTGAGCGCGTGCAAGTCCGAATGGATTTTTCAGAGGCCTTAAAGAAAGACCCTCTCAGTTTTACAATCGATAATCCTTCGAGGATAGCTCTGGACTTCCCGGGTACTTCACTAGCATTAAAAGACAAGAGCCAATCCATTGGCATTGGCTCTGCTCGAAGTATCACTGCTGTTGAAGCCAACGGTCGCACGCGTGTGGTATTAAACCTGACACAAATGGTGCCATACGAACTTAAAGTAAACGGTAATACCGTTATATTAACGCTGGATAGTGCCAATTCGAAAACCTCTGCTGCACCAGTAGCAGCTGTGGGTAAAACGGCAACGACGACCACTCAGACAACAATCAAACCGGTCGCTGTGCGGGATCCACAGATCAGCAACATTGATTTTCGTCGGGGCAGCAAAGGTGAAGGCCGCGTCATTATCTCTCTGTCTGATCCTTCGATAAACCCTGATATTCGGGAAGAAGGTGGCAAGATCAAAGTCGATTTCAAAGATGCCAAACTGCCGCAAAATCTTGATCGAAAACTGGATGTACTCGATTTTGCCACACCGATTAAAGAAATCGACACCTTCTCATATGGCAGTGGCGCTCGTATGGTCATTACGCCAACAGGCCATTATGAACATCTGGCCTATCAGACTGACGAACAACTGGTCATTGAAGTCAAACCTTTGAGCAAACGTCAGAAAGAAGAGCTGAAGAAAGAAAAATTTGGCTACACAGGTGAAAAACTCTCACTGAATTTCCAGGATATTGAAGTACGTGCCGTGCTGCAGTTAATCGCTGACTTCACCGGTCTGAATATGGTTGCCAGTGATACGGTGGGGGGTACGGTGACTCTGCGACTGAAAAACGTCCCATGGGATCAGGCGCTGGACATCATCCTGAAATCTAAAGGACTAGGGATGCGTAAAAATGGTAACGTCATCATGGTCGCGCCTTCAGAAGAAATTGCTGCTCGTGAGAAACTGGAACTGGAAGCTCAGCAACAACTGGAAGAACTGGCGCCACTACACACCGAATTCATGCAAATTAACTATGCAAAGGCTGGCGATATTGCAGCCCTGCTGAAAGCTGAAGAAAACAACCTGCTGTCAGAACGTGGCAATATCACGTTAGATGAACGTACTAATACTTTGCTGGTACAGGATACTGCACAAAAACTCGAGGAAATGCGTAAGGTCATCACTCGACTGGATATTCCTGTCCGACAAGTGTTGATTGAATCAAGAATTGTCGTTGCCGATGAAGATTTCGCCAAAGATCTGGGTGTACAGTTTGGTCTAAGTTACAACTCTTTATCACCAGATAATAATATCGGAGCTGCTATTGGTGGTCGTCGGGGTGGTAATTTTGCTGGCCTGAGTACAGCATTTGGTGAAGGTGATGGCACGGATCTTAAGGAACACTATATCGTCAATCTGCCAGTTGCAGCGACAAATGCAGGCTCAATTGGACTTGCGCTAGGTAAGGTCGGTTCCCATTTGCTCCAGCTGGAACTTTCTGCACTACAACAGGAAGGACGTGGTGAGATTGTCTCTACCCCACGTGTCATCACAGCCAATCAGAGAGAAGCCGTGATCGAAGAAGGTACTGAAATTCCTTATCTGGAAGCCAGCTCAAGTGGAGCGGCGACTGTTTCCTTCAAAAAGGCCGTATTGAGCTTGTCTGTTACACCACAAATTACACCGGATGATCGCATCATTATGGATCTCGAAGTGCATAAGGATAATGTGAGTGCAAAAGAAGTTAATAACTCTGGCGTACCCTCAATCGATACCCGTAATGTTCGTACTCAGGTGCTGGTTGATAATGGTGAAACAGTCGTTCTTGGTGGTGTCTTCTCTGAAGAGAAGCGCAATAAAGAACAAAGAATTCCATTCTTTGCTGACCTGCCTTACCTTGGCAAGTTGTTCCAAAACACCAGTAAAAAACATACTAAACAGGAGTTACTAATCTTTGTCACACCTAAAATCCTCAAGGACAGTTTAACCGTACGTTAATCTCTCTCCAACAGGATTCAGGGCGCACACCGCAAGGTCTGTGCCCTTTTTTTATGCTCAACTTCTCAGCGAGATGTTATGATGTCTTCATCTTAACCAATATCTAACTTTTCATGTCTGAGAACACCAATCTCTTTCTGGTCGGCCCCATGGGATCGGGTAAAACCACCATCGGACGACAACTGGCCAGACGCCTGAAAAAAACATTTTTCGACAGTGATCATGAAATCGAAGATCATACCGGTGCCAGCATTTCGCTGATCTTTGATATCGAGGGCGAAGCCGGTTTTCGCTCACGCGAAAAAACCATCATTGATGAATTAACCCAACAAAAAAATATCGTTCTTTCTACTGGCGGCGGTGTTATTCTGGCAGAAGAAAATCGGCAGCATTTGAAAAACCGGGGCATCGTCATTTATCTCCATGCTCCCCTGAAAAAACTTTTCTATCGAACCAGTCGCGATAAAAACCGTCCCTTATTACAAACAGATGACCCCAGGGAAAAATTGCGACAAATCGTTGAAGAGCGTGATCCTCTCTACAGAGAAACCGCTGATTTGATTGTTGAAACCGAGAACCGTACAGTACACCAGGTAGTTAGCTTTATAATTCGACAAATAAAAAAACATGAAAACTCTAACGGTTGAACTGGGTGATCGTTCTTACCCGATCTATATCGGGCAGGATCTGATCAGCCACCCTGAGCTTTATTCCGATCATATTCGTGGCCAGCAAGTCCTGATCGTATCCAATACGACCGTTGCACCACTCTACCTTGAGGCGGTCAAAGCGGCCCTGCAAAACTTTTCAGTAGAAACCGTGATCCTGCCAGATGGTGAAGAATACAAAACACTGAAGACACTG
>JALSSM010000360.1 GCA_026984275.1 Gammaproteobacteria bacterium | reverse complement strand
CAAAAACATTCCGGAAATCGAAATAATATTTGATCTCTCAGGGCGTTCTGCAGGCATGTATTGTTCCAGGTTGAAACAACGCTGGATACGCTATAACCCTTATATTTTTGCAAAGTATTTTGATGAAAATTTTAACAATACCATCCCGCATGAAGTGTCACATTATCTGGTGGATGCCGTGTTTGGACGGAAAAGAATCGCTCCACATGGACAGGAATGGCAATCGATGATGAAGTTACTGGGTAGTGAACCAGAAACGACGCATAAGTTCGATCTGGAAGGTGTGCCTGTAAAAAAACAAAGACGTCATCTTTATCGCTGTGGCTGCCGTGATCATTTACTCAGTACCACACGACATAACCGCAGCCAGCGGAGTCGCCGGAATAATTATTGCTGTAAATCCTGTGGAGAAATTCTGGTTTATATTGAGGAAGATAACAATGCCGACATATGATTATATCTGTGAAACAAACGGACAAGTCGTTGAAGTACGCCATAAAATGGAAGAGATGATCGAAACCTGGGGAGATCTTTGTCAACAGGCTGGAATAGATCCAGGTAATACAAACCCTGACTCAAATGTTAAAAAACTGGCCAATGGCGGTCAAATCATCAATAAATCAAGCCTCGGTAGTGGACAGGCACCACCGTGTGAAACCTCAGGAACCTGCTGTGGTGGCGGGATGTGTGATTTCTGATGGGAGATGTTGTTCAGTTTAGAAAACCTTCATTGGCTGATAAAGCAAAAGCACACACCCTGTGTAAACGTAATTTCCATCAATGGAAAATCATCACTGAACGGAAGTTTGATGTGAAACAGGGACAGTTGGTAACTCTGTTTCGTTGTTCTCGCTGTGGAAAGGAGAAAACAAAGGCGATTTAAGATGTGAGAAAAACCTGACCCTTTATTCGCGCGATTAAAAACCTAGCCGGCAAGATCGTGACGTGATGTTGAAGGAGTATCTCACAGCTTTCTGAAGATCAGTGAAGCATTGGTTCCACCAAAACCAAAACTGTTCGACATCACCGTTGTCAGACCCGCATTCTCAACCAGTTCACGAACGATCGGCATTCCTTCTGCTTCAGGATCCAGCTCGGTAATATTGGCCGAAGCTGCAAGAAAATCATTCTCCAGCATCAATAAGGAATAAACCGCTTCGTTGATCCCTGCCGCCCCTTGGGCATGACCCGTCAGTGACTTTGTCGAACTGATCTTCGGTATCGTTCTACCTTCAAAAGCCTCTTTGACCGCTTCAAGTTCAACGGTATCTCCAGCTGGAGTTGCGGTACCATGTGCATTGATATAATCCACTTCACCATCAAGATCAGCCATGGCCAGTTTCATGCAATTGACTGCGCCCACGCCGGATGGTTTAACCATGTCTTCACCGTCAGAAGCAGCACCATACCCAACCAGTTCAGCGTAGATTTTTGCACCACGACTTTTTGCGTGTTCCAGTTCTTCCAGTACCAGCAAACCACCACCGCCCGAGATCACAAATCCATCACGGGTAGCATCATAAGGGCGTGATGCTGTTTCAGGTTGATCATTATATTTGGATGACAGTGCTCCCATTGCATCGAACAACACCGTTAAAGACCAGTGCACTTCTTCACCACCGCCAGCGAACATGATGTCCTGTTTGCCCATCTGGATCAGTTCAGCGGCATTTCCAATACAGTGAGCACTGGTGGCACAAGCTGAGCTGATGGAGTAACTGGTGCCTTTGATCTTGAATGCGGTACTCAAGTTCGCGCTGGTCGTGCTACCCATCGTTCTTGGTACCAGAGTTGGAGCAACCTTGCGTGCCCCTCTTTCACGTAATGTATCGACTGCCAGCAGGATATTCTCATTTGATGCACCACCAGAACCCGTGATGATGCCAGTTCCAGGGT
>JALSSM010000359.1 GCA_026984275.1 Gammaproteobacteria bacterium | reverse complement strand
CTTCTGGCTCGAATGAAAGCGGTAGAAAGACGTTCACTTTCAATCAGTGATGATGAAGATATTGTTGATCTGGACCCCTTTCAGATTGATAAAACAAACCGTTCTATCCGGCGTGATGGAGAGGCGATTGAACTAACTCAGAAAGAATATGAACTGGCATTATTCCTGTTTCGTAATCAGGGCCGTGTTATGTCACGTGCCCATATTCTTGAAAATGTCTGGGGTCGTAATCCGATTATCAATACACGAACTGTTGACACCCATGTCAGTCGGATCCGTGGAAAATTGGGTATTTCACCTGAAGAGGGCTGGCGCCTGACATCTATCTATCAGCATGGCTATCGGTTAGAGCGTGTTGCTGAAAGTGTGGATGCTGTAAAACACTAGAAACCTGTCCTCCAGCTTGACAATTAGCCAGGTACACGAGCTGAGAAATATTTGGTTCAAGCAAAAAAAACCCGGTGCGGCTCATCAAGGGGGGAGGAAGATAGAGCGGCTCCGGGCAGATAACAACACCAACAGAGGAGATGTATTACTTGTTTTAGAGTCTATCTCCTCTGGGGCTGATTTTATGTGAAGTTCATCACAGAAGTCTGTTAATGATTGTGAATCTTCATCTCTGATCCCAACCAGGCAGCACCGCGAACACCACTCGCATCTCCATATTTTGCAGCGACCAATTTTGTATCCACACGATCAGAGAAAACATAGTCATTCCATAATTCGGGAACAGAAGAATAAATTTGTCTGATGTTAGACAGACCTCCCCCCAGCACGATGACATCTGGATCCAGAATATTGATCACTGAAGCCAGTGATTTAGCTAATCGTCTGAAATAGGATTCCAGTGCTTGCTCCGCTAACTCATCATTAAGAGTAGCCAGGTTGACAATTTCAGGCGGGGTGCAATCCTGATCCGATATAGTTTGGTATGTTGTGGATAAACCTGCACCACAAAGCCAGGTTTCAATACAACTTGTTTTTCCACAATAACAAACTGTGGCTTCTTCAAGTTCTTTCCCTTCTGGCCATGGCAAAGGATTGTGTCCCCACTCGCCAGCAATGGCATTCGGGCCTGTAATCAGCCCGCCATTGATTACCAGTCCGCCACCGACACCTGTACCAAGAATAACGCCGAAGACAATCTTTGCACCGGCAGCCGCTCCATCAGTTGCTTCTGAAAGAGTGAAACAATTAGCATCATTTTCGATTCTCACACTACGTTTAAGTGCTGATTCAATATCCTTTTGAAAATTTTGTCCATTCAGACAAACGGAATTAGAATTTTTAACCTTTCCAGATGCGGGTGAGATTGCACCGGGCATACCAATACCAACAGAAGCCATTACTTGCTGCCCTTTTTCAAACTCGTGAACGAGTCCTGATATCGCCAGAATAGTAGCCTGGTAATCACCTGCCGGTGTAGAAATACGTTGTTGCCTGAGAATGGCACCAGACTCATCCAGCACGATCATCTCAATTTTGGTACCACCAAGATCAATACCAATCTTTATTTGTTCCTCATCTGAGAGATTCATCTGTCCGCTTTTTTATATGTATGGATTTTGTTTTTCAATCGTTCTCTCTGCTCCGGACTCATTTTCATCAAACGCTTTCTTTGTTGAGGCGTCATATTTTTCCAGCGTTCCCTTAGTTGTTTGCGTCGCTCCGGCGATAACTGCCGAAACCATTCCCGACGTTTTTTCAAACGCTGCTTCTGTTCAGGAGATAATTTTTGATAACGTTCAAAACGTTTTCTTAACCTCGCTTTTTCTTCTGGTGATTTATTTCGCCACCGTCGAAATTTCTTTTTAGCCTGTTCACGTTGCTCAGCTGTCATCGATTGCCAGCGATCGACTCCTTTCAATATTCGTTGTTGTCGTAGAGGCAGATTTTTT
>JALSSM010000358.1 GCA_026984275.1 Gammaproteobacteria bacterium | reverse complement strand
AGCTTGTCTCAATATCTCCAGACTGATGTGGGAAAAAGTTCAGGGTGAAGATGGTCTGGTGGAAACGCTAAACCAATTGACAGGCAAAGCACCGATCAAACCGAAAAAGGCAAATCGGGCTGAAGTTGTTCAATTAAAGTCCAGTTCATCGACAACATCAGAAAAAACTGCTTAATTCACTTGCAAAGACACTATCGGAGGCGCTAAAATTGCGCGCTTTCCTTTAATGGTTGGCTATCAACCCTGAATTTACGTATAGAGCTATGAAACCTGATATACATCCACGCTACGAAGAAATTTCCGTTACCTGCAGCTGCGGTAATGTGTTCAAAACCCGATCCACATTGGAAGATCAGGAATTGCATATTGACGTTTGCTCAGAATGCCATCCATTTTATACGGGCAAACAGAAGATCGTCGATACTGCTGGTCGTGTTGATAAATTCCGTAAGAAATACGGTATGTGATGATCTGAAAGATTACAAAATACAGACAATAAAAAAGGCTCTGTTTCGAGCCTTTTTTATTGTCCACGATTCCAGATCCTGAAATTATTCTTTATAGTGATAGGCAATCACTTTGTTGTTCTTCATCATCGGGATCAAAATCAGACCACTTTCCTTAATATACTCAATATCCGCAGAACCCTGATCCAGATCCAGTAAAGTTTCAACACCCCCGTCAGAACTAAGCAGTAATAACTTTCCGGCTATCCAGTCTGTCACCAGAAAATTTCCACTGGATGTCCGTTCCACCCCATCAAGATTACCCACAGGTTCAGCTGAACCCAGATCTGTGATTTCTTTGCTACATAATGAAATCGAGATCAAATGGCCAGGTACACTGGTTTCGAAGCCTTCGCCATCCATCACTCCCCAGGTGCCAACGATCAGTTGTCCATCGACAACAGTAACTCCATTGGGCGAAGCCAGTTTTTCATTACTCAACCAGGCTTCAATTTTTCCATCCTTAATACGATGAATGGTATTGGTCATCATGTCCGAAATATATAGATCGCCATTTTGATCGGCTGCAATATCGTTGAGAAAAACGGCATCCTCAACGGGATAAGTGTTGATCAGTTTTCCGCTTGCCAGATCAATCTCAACCACTCTTGAGATATCGGCCACAAAAAGATGATCATCAGAGATCGCCATTCCTTTTGGAGCCCATAAAGATTCATTAAACCATTTCAGATCGAGGATTTTGCCTTCTGGTGAAAGTTTTGAAATAAAACCATTCTCGACCTTTTCAGTGGGTGCGCCATTGATGTTAGACACATAGAGAACATTTCGTTTTGGATCATGAATGACTGATTCTGGAGTTTGAAGTTCGTTATCCGAAGTTTCCCAGAGTTTAGTTATTGTCGTGTTCTCAGCCTGAACGATGCCAGATAAAAGAAAAGTACTGATCAGTAATAGAGTATTAAGAAATTTCATTATCGTTCTCCTGTTGTCAGGTTTCGAACAGTTCTGACAGTTTCTGCCCCGGGTCTTCGGCCACCATAAATGCTTCGCCTACCAGAAAAGTAAAGATCCCATGTCGGCGCATAATGGCGACATCTTCCGGAGTATGAATGCCGCTTTCAGTCACAATCGTACGATCGTGAAAAATATCCGGTTGTAAATCCAATGTGGTTTGCAGGCTGGTTTCAAACGTATGTAAATTCCGATTATTAACACCGATCAAAGGTGTTCTTAACATCAACCCACGTTCCAGCTCTTCCCTGTTGTGGACTTCGACCAGTACATCCAGCCCCAGTTCAACTGCCAATGAGGTCAGATCCCGCATTTGTGTGTCTTCAAGACAGGCAACGATCAGCAATATACAATCAGCACCCATCGCCCGTGCTTCGTAAATCTGATAAGGATCGATCATGAAGTCTTTACGTAAGACGGGAAGATC
>JALSSM010000357.1 GCA_026984275.1 Gammaproteobacteria bacterium | reverse complement strand
AGCTCATGGAAATAGCGTTCGACTTTTTGAATACCATGCGATAAAGCGCGTGCCGAAATCAGGAAGGGAACCACTAGCATCAGAGGATCGAGGTTGAATCCTTGCCAACCCATAAAACCTATTCCCCAGATGCTGGTCAGTGTCATGCCGAACAGAGGTAAAAACACACCATAAACCCGACGGGTATAGACGATTAAAATAATTAGAACGATCAATATGGTATATAAAAATATTTCAATGATTTGTCCGCTATAGGAACCAACCCAGCCAGCCAGGATGGGGTGCCCTGCCGCGTAGATATTCAAACCAGAGACGGTTTCTTTTTCTCGAATCTCCTGTACCTGTTCGAACACTTTTGCGTAATCAAGTTGTCCTTCATTCAGTGTTCCCTTTATCAGCGCTGCTTTTAGATCAGGAGAGACTAGCAAGCCGAAAACATTGGTGCTGGATAATACATCACGCTTGAGCGCCTCGAGTTCTTCATTACTGTATTCGCCGTGATTCGGGTCGTAAAAGTTTTTTGACTGGATGGTACCGTCGGGTGTCAGGTTAATCTTTCGAGTATTACGGTGGGTTAAGCTGGCCACCAGGTTATGGTTAATATTCTGAACCTGATCCAGAGACTGAGTGATACGGTAAATCCTGTCCAATGTTTCGTTAGTGAAGATTGTTCCTTCATCTACTTCGACCGACATGATAATAATATTCGCGCCACCGAAGGTATCACGGATACTGTTATGCAATTTTATGTAGGAGTGTTCCTGCGGCAATAAGTCAGCAAAGTCCGAGGACATTTTTACCAGTGGGATCTGTGTGGCAAACAATGCAGTGATCAGGAAAATAATCGCCAATACAATTTTTCTCTGATCAAACAGTAAATTCCCGAATCGATAAAAAAAGTTTTCCTTATTATCCATTTGAAGAATCCCCAGGCACTACTCCGATCTCATTGTTTTTGTTAATCAGGAATAATGCACCAGCTCGTCCAGCAACCAGAAAATGATCATTATCAACTTCGGCTATTCCACGTAAATGCAAACGGATGGGTTTGTTATGATGAATAGTTTTCCATTGATTATCCTGCCAACGTAAAATAATGCCTTCTCCACCAACGGCATAGAGATCGTCACCGATACGATTAATACCAAACAAGCTGGCAACGGTATCTGTTTTTTGTGACTCCCAACTTTGGCCACCATCCGACGTGTGCATGATGATGCCTGATAAGCTCACAATCCAGCCTGATTGTGGATCATCAAAATGCATTGCTAGCGGATAAGTCTCATTGATTATCGGTTCCTGTATTTCCCAATTAATCCCTCCATCCTGAGTTGTCATTACCGTACCAAATTCGCCAACGATAACACCCTGATTTTCATTAAAAAACTGAATGCCCGTCAGGATGGCATCTTCCTGAAGTGACGTGGATTGCCAGGATTGGCCTCCATCAATGCTGGAGGTGATCGTTGTAAAGCTGCCGACGACCCAGAGTTTATTTTGTTGGTCGCAGGTAATAGCCTGCGGTGTTTCACCTGTTTCCAACTTTCTCTGTTGCCATTGTTGACCATTGTCTTCCGAAATCCAGACTTCGTCTTCTGCAGCTAAAGCTGCAAACAGGCCATTTGAACAAGAGGTAACATCTATAAATGAAGGCCAGCTTTCGAGCTCATGCCGCATCCAGTTACGACCATTATCCGATGAAACAAGAATAACACCACTACGGGCGACGACCACGATTGCAGAATCATTCACTTTAATAGCTTGCAATAGATCAGTACGTCGTATGGGTTCCTTTAAAGTCTTCTCAACATTATGAAGTTCAAGTTTTGATTCACAGCCGGTCAGTAGTAACAGACTAATAAGGCAAGTGAAGAGAATTATCTGGGGCAGAGTAATGGAAAATGCCTTATTATGGAGGTGGTTATTAATATGAAATAAACACACAGATTGATCAGCTCCCATTTTTTGATGTTGTTATATTTATTTTCAGATTTCATGATCGAAATCATGCTGAAATTTATTATAGAATCCATAATCGCAATTATTGTGCCAACCAATAAAACTCCATAAGTCTATGATCTGCATATCTTATTCTGTAGCCATGCTCGTCTGAACCAGTGATCTAAGCCCATATAGTGACATTATCTTAATCATATGATCATTATTTAATGACTGTTTATGATCTGTACTTTCTAAACCATTTTCCCCCAGGTCTTTTTTGCCAGTATTATTTAAAAGTAGATTTCCCAATAGCCATTATTATTATCAGCGTATAGAGTTCGTACCCATCAAGCACCTGTTTATTGAAACATGTCCTCGCGAGCAGAAAGAATGTTAGGAACATAGTTTTTCCCATTTTCGGTTACTGTTTTAAAAATTTTAAAGCCCTTTATTTCAATGTTCGCTTTTTTGTACATTTGTTTTTGTTCGAAGACGCAGTTATAGGCGTCTACCCCTTCGGTTATGTAATGGTGGGGTAGGAGCCATCGGCGCTCATTAATAGGAACAGTAAAGGTAGGATGAAGAGTGTTGTGATCCGCTTTTTCATAACCAAACTCTCTATTTCCCAGCTTAAATCTGAACTTCTAATTGCCTTGAATCAAGAAATTTATCGTAGTGGATCTGCTCTATACTTACGTTGGCCTTTTCTAATTTTAGCAATGCTGCATCTATCATTCCCGGTGGGCCACATAAATAGGTCTGGGCATCTTTCAGATCGAATTTAGTTATCTCTGTATTAAGAAAATCCGTCACCAGGCCGCGTTTTCCGGACCAGTCTGATTCTTTCGCTTCTTCTGAAAGGATCGGAATAAACTTAAATGAGTTTGGCCATTTATCGTTCAATGTTTGCATTTCTTCAAGACAATATAAATCGTGTTGGGTTTTTGCACCGAACAAGTAGACTACGGGACGATTCACCTCCTGGATCAAGGCATCTTCAAGAATTGCCTTGATCGGGGCCATGCCACTGCCACCCGCGATAAAAAGCAGAGGAGTGTCACCAGGTCTTAACCAGAAAGCGCCATTGGGTCCATGCAATTCAAAAGTTTCTCCATTACGATCCTGCTCAAATAACCATTCAGTGTAACTGCCACCAGATATTTTTCTGACATGAAAGTTCAATTGAGAAGTTCCTGACGTTTTTGGTGCGTTGGCAAACGAGTAACTACGGTGGCGCCCAAACCTTTCGATTTTGATATCGGCAAATTGTCCTGCTGTATAAGAGATTGGCCGATCAAGTTCGACGCTGACTTCCATGATGTCGTGAGTCAGCATTTTTGTTGCAATAATTTTGCCAGTAAAATTTTCGATGGGATGTGTTGGTATCTGATCGTTGAAATCCAGCTCAATCACAACATCTTCTTTGAGCAAAGTCTGGCAAGCGAGAATATACCCGTCACTGATCTCTGCTTCCGTTAATGTGTAAGAAAAATCAAGAATAGGGCTAACATGACCTTCCAGTAGTTTACAGCGACAAGTTCCGCAGGCTCCGACAGTGCAGTGATGCGGGAAGTTGAGACCTTGTTCTTTTGCTGCCTGTAACAGCGTGTGATTTTTGGGTACTTCAAAGGTATCACCAGTGGGTTCTATTTTAGCGGTGTTTGGCTGATTACGGTTTTTAAACTTTTCAAAGAACTTTCTCATACTTATTATTCACTTATCCAGTCAGGCCAGCCGGCTTTGCGATTGGCTTCTTGAGCCAGCTTTTTTTCACCGTTAGTCGCATGTTCAAAATCCCAATTCTTTAATCGTGGTTTGGCAATATATTTGAACCAGATGGGGGGCACGAGTCCCGCCAGAAAGCATAATAAAATACTGGGCATCTGCGGCCCGGCAGGATGTGGCTGTAGTGTGTAATAAGGAGCAAAAGCATCCATATGATGATCATTATGATTGGTGATTTCAAATGCGATCATTCGATTAATCGGGGTTAAATGATTCCAGATATGTTGGGAATCGTATGGTGTTCCCTCAACTCTCACCAAACCATAATGTTGGAAATAGTTAAAGGCTTCGACAAACATTTTCGCAGTGAAGATGGCCAGGATTGAGATCAGTATGGCAATCGCACCACCAAACCAACCTGCCAAGCCAATTAACAAAGAAACTTGCAAAATGGCCCTGAAAAAACGACCTATTGGTGAGAAAAAACTTTGATTCTTTTTTTCACAAAGTGATTTTTCTATTTCGATAAAGTCTTTAAAGCTGCCAATAGTCGCTCTGAATGCAAAGGTATAGATAGTTTCGCCGCGTCTTGCAGTATCCGAATCTTTAGGTGTGCCAAGATGGATATGATGTGTATGGACATGTGCGACATCTCGTGTTGGATCCATATAAAAAGTACCAAGAATAGTTGCAAAAGTTCTGGCAAGAGGATTTCGCCGGTGCATTAATTCATGATTGATGGGTAAGTTTGGAACAGCTCCTAACCAGCCAAGGGACAAAACGGCACCAATAATATTGATCACTGGGATTGAACCGTTTTCAGTCACGAAAGATGCCCAATGAAAAAAAGCGCCATAGAGTGCGACCATTAAAAATAAATGGAGGTAAAGGGGTATATCAGCCAGCCACGGCATGTTGATCTGACGTGGTCTGAGGTCTGGTTTTAAAACCAGATCGATTAACAATAAAATGAGATAAGTAGCAAAACCTGACCAGACCCAATACCCACCTAAAGAAAAGCCAGCGATACCTGCACAGACAATTCCAGCACCCAGGTAATAACGTAAGTAATCCATATGCCAAACCCATTAATAAGTTACCTAACTTATACCTATTTATCAGATGATTGTAAACAAATTAGACGGTAAAAATCATTTACATGCCTTAAAAAAGTTCCAAACTTTTTTCAATGACAGGCTTTTAGCGGCCATTCAAAAAATATTGATGATCAGGGACTTGAATATAATTGTCCATTTTCTCACAGAAGTAACAACCATGTAGATATTCACTTGAAAACTGTCATCAACTATTTTCCGATGAGATTAGATAGATCTGCATAACTTGTCGTATCTCCTGGATTTTTTTAGGTTTTTTATTAACTGTATGATTTTGTTAATTTTCTCTTGGTGATATTCTCTTTGAATCAGACAAAAACATGATGCTGGACTTGCCTGCTTTTAACGGGTGAAGACAAACTTTGAGAATTAATATCTATTTCGACAGCTTAAGTATAGTCTGTTATCAGGATCATTATGAATAATAATCTTATCGATATTGAACTATAAAAAGTTTTTTCCAAACCAAAGCAAACGAGCGATAGAGTATGGGAGATTATCAAATGAAAATAGAAAAATTGCAGCAGGATGAACTGCTTGTGGCAAAAAAGATTATTTCATTATCATTCGGAACCTTTTTTGGTGATCCGGATCCGGAAAGCTTCTGGTCTGATATTGAGTATGCAGCGACGCGATATTATGCCAACCCATCAACAGCCTTTGCAATTAAAGATGGAGATCAACTGATTGGTTCAAACTTCGTTACCCGCTGGGGATCAGTAGGTTTTTTCGGGCCGATGACAGTGCATCCAGAATACTGGGAGAGTGGTGCCGGACAGTTGTTATTAAAAAAGGCTGTCGAATGTTTTGATGAATGGGGGCTTGCTCACACCGGGCTTTTCACTTTTGCACATAGCCCAAAACATATTCATCTCTACCAGAAACTTGGGTTCTGGCCACGTTTTTTGACAGCGATTATGATCAAAGACGTTCCTTCTGAAAAAATGCCTGTGGATATTTTGCTTTTCTCTCAACAGACTGGTGAGGAACAGACGGCTATTCTCAAAGAATGCCATGAACTAACAAATGAGATCTATGAGGGACTTGATCTGGGCCTCGAAATTAATGCTGTCAATGCCCAAAAACTGGGCGATACGGTTTTACTTTACGAGTATGGAGAATTAATCGGGTTTGCAGTTTGTCACTGTGGAGAAGGCTCGGAAGCAGGACGAAATAAATGCTACGTAAAATTTGCTGCTGTTATTCCTGGGGGTAAAGTAGAAGCGCGTTTCAATAAATTATTACTTGCCGTTGAGAACTATGCGGTGTCGCAGAAGGTGGGGTTGATTGAGGCTGGTATTAATCTGGCCTGTATTTCTGCCAATAATTTAATGAAGCAAAGAGACTATAAGACGGACATTCTTGGTGTTGCGATGATGCGTAACAATGATAAAGGATATCATCATGAGGATTCTTTTGTGATCGATGACTGGCGTTGATTGACTAAGTTAAGTGATATGGAAAGATACATTCACGATTTGTGATATTCATTTCCCGATCAAGACGCGATACAACAATTTTCTGTCTTTCTGAACCCCTGGCATGGTCGTAGTCAATCTTCTTACTTTCCGGGTGTCCTCCCAAAGTCGATTGCTATCCAATCTTTAAAAGGTGTATTATTTAGTCAGATAACTTAGAATTACCAGGTAGAGTAATCCGGAGAACTAATTATGACAAATCCCCAGCAACAGACTTTGATAGAAATAGTGCGAGAATTTTGTGCAGCCTGGGATCGAATCGACCTTGAGGCAATTATGAGCATGATGAGTGAGGATGCTGTCTACAACAACCTTCCGCTGGCAACCCTAAGAGGACACGATGAAATTCGTGCTTTCATCGGTGGTTTTTTTGAAGTCACTAAATCTGCCAAATTTGATATTTTGAATATTGTTACCGATGACCAGCGGGTAGTGACAGAACGTGTCGATAGCTTCGTCTGGGAAGAAGGCAGAATTGACGAATTACCTGTACTGGGGATCTTTGAATTTAATGAAAATGGCAAGATCAGTCATTGGCGTGAGTATTGGGATCTACAAATGTGGTTGGATATGGGTGGATTACCTTTGAATTAATAAACAGAAAATTAGAAGACAAGAAATCAAATATAAATGTAAGGAGATGAGTAATGAGTACGCATGCTGTTGAAAAGGTTTTATGGGAAATTGGGCATGATCCAGAAAAAAATGTACCTGCGATGATGCAGGAACCTGACATTTTTTTTTCTCGTTATAACCTCACAGAAGATGAAAAAAAGAAAATTCTGGAAATGGATGTAAAGTCACTGACAGAGCAAGGAGCTAGTCCATTACTTGCCATGATGGTATGGCCGATTATTAAAGGTCCTGAAACCATGCCATTCGGTTATCTTGAGCAATTGAGTGGGGGTGAGATTAAAGGTCCCCCCGCATAAAAATATAACAGAGAAATTCGTAAAATTAACGGCAAATAAAAAAATCAGGAGAAATACAATGGCTGAACTAGTAACAGGTTTTGTTATGCCACACGATCCATTGATGTCTGCAAACCCAAAAATAAATGAACAGGAAAAAGCAGAAGTGCTGTTTAAAGGAATGGAAGAAGTCCATCAGCGTCTAGTTGATCAAAAGGTTGATACAGTTATAGTTATTGGCGATGATCACTTCAGTATGTTCGGACCTCATTGCTTGCCTCAGTTCCTGATTGGAATTGGTGATCTCGAAGGTCCCGAAGAACCCTGGTTGGGGATTGAAAGATATCAGTTTGAAAATAACGTTGAACTCGCAACCCACATCATGAATACAGGTTTCGATAATGGTTTTGATTGGGCAGTAGCAAAAACAATGACACTTGAACATGGGACAATGATCCCGATTCATATGTCGGTTAAACCCAAAGAAACAGGAATGAAAGCTATCCCCATCTATACGGCATCTGGTGTAACTCCACTGTTAAGAAAAAAAAGAGCAAAGGAATTGGGTACGATGATCGGTAATGCCATTAAATCCTGGGACAGCAAGGAGCGTGTTGCAATACTCGGTACTGGAGGGATCAGTCATTTTGTCGGTACCAAAGAAATGGGCTATGTCAATGTGGAATTCGATCAGATGGTTTTGGATTACGTGAAAAATGGCAATATTCAGGCATTAGTCGATATGACGGATGAGTATGTTCTGGAAACTGCTGGCAATGGTGCTTTTGAACTGCGTAACTGGATCGTGGCCATGGCAGCAACACAGGCAGCAGGTGCAGAAATGATCTGTTATGAAGCAATTCCAGAATGGATCTGCGGTTGTGGGATTATGGAATTGACAGCCGCTTAAGAGGAGTCATGATGTTGGCGCAGCGATTTGCTGAAAAGGTTGTCATTGTTACAGGCGCAGCACAAGGGATAGGACGTGCTTGTGCCCAGCGCTTTGCTGCGGAAGGAGCAAATGTTGTCCTTGCTGATCGAGCAGAAAAACAGGTGATCAAGACACAAGAAGGAATCATTAAAATGGGTGGCAAGGCATCCATTTCAATTGTTGATCTTGAGACGCGAGAAGGTGCGGAGCAGTTAATGTCAGACACTTTCGAAAAGCATAAACGCATCGATATCTCTATACACAATGTTGGCGGTACTATCTGGTCCAAACCTTTCTGGCAATACACACCTGAACAAATTGAAAAAGAGATCAATCGATCGTTATGGCCAACACTCTGGTGCTGTCATTCGGTTTTGCCTTATATGATGAAAAAAAATAAGGGCTCCATTGTTAACATCGGTTCGGTTGCCACTCGTGGAATTAATCGTGTGCCTTATTCTGCTGCAAAGGGTGGTGTAGAAGCGATCACCACTTGTATGGCTATGGAGCTGGCAGAGCAGGGGATCCGTGTGAATTGTGTTGCACCGGGTGGTGTTGATATTGGCGAACGTGAAATCCCCAGAAATACCGACTCTCTTACAAAGCAAGATAATGCTGGAATGCAAGGTGTCATTGATCAGACATTACGTGATACACCCATGAAACGTTATGGGACAACTGAAGAGCTTGCGGCTGCGATCACATTCTTTGCTTCAGATGAGGCAAGTTATATAACAGGACAGACAATGTATGTAGCTGGCGGCGGGATCGGTTGATCAAATAAAACCGATTTTGAATACTATATTATTTGGAAATAAAACATAAAAACAAGATAGATAAGTGATGAA
>JALSSM010000356.1 GCA_026984275.1 Gammaproteobacteria bacterium | reverse complement strand
TCAATTCGGAAGAAATACAGCTCAGCACTTTGCTCAATATAAAAACAGGTGGATGTGAAGAAGATTGCGCCTATTGTCCACAGAGCATCAAATATAATACGGAAGTAGAACCTGCAAAACTGCTGGAGCTGGAAGAGGTCAGGGTTGCGGCAAAAGAGGCAAAAGAAAAAGGGGCCAGTCGATTTTGTATGGGCGCAGCCTGGCGTGAACTGAAGGATAGAGATCTGCCAAAGATCACCGCAATGATCAAAGAAGTTAAAGATCTGGGACTGGAAAGCTGTGTAACGCTGGGGATGATAACAGCGAAACAGGCCACTACAATGAAAGAAGCCGGTCTGGATTATTATAATCACAATCTGGACACCTCAGAATCTTATTATGAAAATATCATCAGCACACGAACTTATCAGGATCGGATCGATACACTCAAAAACGTGAGACAAGCAGGTATCAATGTTTGTTGTGGTGGCATAGTCGGTATGGGTGAAAAAGAAGAAGATCGGGTTGATCTGCTGTTATCCTTGGCTAACATGTCCAAACATCCGGAAAGTGTACCGATCAACGTTTTGGTAAAGGCATCAGGAACACCGCTGGAAAATGAGCAGGATATTGATCCGTTTGATGTTGTGAAAATAATTGCTGTTGCCCGGATCATGATGCCTGCCTCCATGCTACGTCTTTCTGCAGGACGGACGGAAATGAACGATGAACACCAGGTTTTGTGTTTTATGGCGGGGGCAAATTCAATCTTTTATGGTGAAAAATTGCTGACCACAAGCAATCCGCAACACAAGCGTGATCAGGAGTTATTAAGTCGCGTTGGAATGAAGCCCGCATAAATGACTTTGGAAAAAAGGCTGGAAAACAATCTTCAAAAAAAGCACAAGCAAGCTCTTTATCGTGTTCGTTCAATCAGGCAACAATCACAAGGCGCAAATATTCAAATTGATGATCAACATTACCATAACTTTTGTAGTAATGATTATCTGGGTCTTTCAAATCACAGAGAAATAATCTCAGCGACAAAGACTGCACTGGATGAATATGGTCTTGGTAGCGGTGCATCGGCACTGGTAACAGGTTATACGAAGATTCACCAGCAGCTTGAAGAAGAGCTGGCAGAATTCACTAATCGCAGCAAGGTTCTACTTTTTCCTAGCGGTTTCGCAGCAAATATCGGCACCATAACAGCATTAGCAGACAAGGGTGATTGCTTGATCATGGATAGGTTATGTCATGCTTCACTGATCGATGGTGCAAAATTATCCGGCTCCAAGTTACTACGTTATCGTCATCTGGAGATAGATAGTCTTGAACAGAGGATAGAAAAAGCACAACAAAATCTTTGGGTGATCACAGAAAGTCTTTTTAGTATGGATGGAGATTCAGCTCCGCTCGAAGAAATTTCAGCGATTTGTGAGAAGAACTCGGCAAGTTGCTATGTTGATGATGCGCACGGTTTTGGGATTTATGGTGAAAATGGTTCTGGCAGTGTAAAAGCTGCTAACTTATCACAGCAACAAATCCCTGTTCTTGTGGCAACATTTGGAAAAGCATTTGGGGTTTCCGGGGCATTTGTTGCCGGTTCACAGGCTTTGATCGAGACACTGATCCAGAGCGCACGATCTTATATTTACACAACGGCGATGCCCCCTGCCCTTGCGGCCGCCGTTTTAAAATCCCTGGATCTGGTAAAGACTGAAAACTGGCGTCGAGAAAAGCTATTTGATCTGATTCAGCGTTTCAGGGAAAAGGCAACAGAAAAAGGCATTCCACTTTCAGAAAATGCACATGGGCCTGTCCAGCCTGTGATTATTGGTGATAGCAGTAAAGCCTTAAAGGTGAGTGAACAGCTGGCAGAAAAAAATATACTAATAACAGCGATACGGCCACCAACGGTTCCAAAAGATAGTGCAAGGTTACGGATAACGTTTTCTGCATCTCACGATGTTAAACAAATTGATCTGCTGGTGGCCGCCTTGGCGGACGTTTTAAACCTTGAATAAAAGTAATCGCCCTCTTCTGGTGATGGTTCATGGCTGGGGTTTTGACTCAGGCGTTTTTAAAAACCTCATTGGAATTCTTGAATATCAGTTTCGTATCCAGACGATAGATTTGCCTGGCTATGGAAACCAGCAAGCAGTTGGTAAGCAGTCACTATCAGATCTGTCAAAATTGGTTGGTGAGCAAATTTCAGAACCAGCGGTTTTTCTTGGCTGGTCGATGGGTGGGCTGATGACACTATCGCTGGCAGAAGCTGAACCAGAAAAAGTTAAAAGTCTTATAATGATCACAAGCACGCCCTGTTTCGCCAGGAAAGAAAACTGGTTGCAGGCTATGGATCGTAAAATTCTTGAAAACTTCATTTCAGTCTATAATAAAGAACCAGAACAGACACTCGATAAATTTAGTTATCTGGCGTCCGAAGGTAGTAAGAGTCCACGAAACTGGATCAGGGAGTTGAAAAAACTTTCGACATCAGAAGTGGAGCCAGAAGCACTCGAAGAAGGCCTGCAGATATTACTGAAAACGGATCTAAGACAAACACTCAGAAATTTGAAAATACCTGCCCTGATGATCTTTGGAGAAAAGGATTCACTTGTCCCGATTGGTGTCGAAAAAGAGATCTGTTTGATAAACAGTTCGATCAGGACAAAAATTATTTCTGATTCGGGGCATACACCATTTTTGACGGACACGGTACTGGTTGCTGAAGCCATTAGTGAACACATTTATGAATACACCACTTGATAAACGCAAGGTTGCCAGATCATTTAGCCGTGCCGCTTCTACATATGAAGATGTTGCGGTCGTGCAACAGGCTGTTTTGACAGAACACCTGGATCGTCTGTCATTCACAAAAATCACACCAGGGAGGATTCTGGATCTAGGCTCGGGAACGGGAACCGGTGCAGAGGCATTAATAAAAAAATATACAGCTAGCCGGGTTATTGCGATGGATATTGCCGAAGGCATGCTACAGGAGCATCGCAAAAGACTGCCCCGCTTCAGAAACAGAACAGATCTGGTCTGTGCTGATCTCGACTTTTTACCATTTCAGGAAAACTCGGTTGATCTTGTTTTTTCCAATCTGGCGATCCAGTGGAGCAATGATCTTGATAAAGTGATCAATGAATTCAGACGTATTTTGAAAACCGGCGGCCTGCTAAGTTTTACTACCGTGGGGCCAGATACATTAAGAGAATTGCGGGATGCCTGGACAAGTATCGAAGACAAGGTACATATTCACGATTTTTTGGACATGCATGAAATTGGAGATGCGTTAATCAGCAATGGATTCGGTGCACCCGTACTGGATGTTGAACGATATACCCTGACCTATCCTGATGTAAAATCGTTATTAAGAGATCTGAAAAGGCTTGGTGCAACCAATGCCTCCAGTGATCGATCAAAAGGAATGCTGACACGAGAGACGCTGGAAAAACTTACTGATACATATGAAAAACAACGCAACAATGGTAAGTTACCACTCACTTACGAGATTGTTTATGGCCATGCCTGGGTCCCGGAAGCCAGTATGCGGCCACAAGATGGTAGTACTGTTGCCCACTTTCCTGTTTCAGACATAAAACGACGATCATGAAAAAAGCTTGCTTTATAACAGGCACTGATACCGGTGTTGGCAAGACGCTTGTTACGACAGGTCTGATCAGGTTGTTTTCCGAAGATGGATTTAAAGTTGCGGGTATGAAACCCGTGGCCAGTGGTTGTAAAAAAACCGGGCAAGGTTTGCGCAACGATGACGCAGAAAGGCTGATGCAACAATCAAACGTTGATCTGGAATATGAGTCAATAAATCCGTACGCTTTCGAACCGCCGGTTTCTCCTCATTTTGCAGCACAGGAGATTGATCAGCAAATTAAGCTTGATCACATCGTTGAGAATCTCTCAAAAATATCTGATGTCGTGGATATCGTCATCATAGAAGGCGTAGGTGGTTGGCGCGTACCTTTAGGTGAAAATCTGGATGTGTCTGATCTTGCGGAGAAATTAAATCTTCCGGTGATATTGGTTGTTGGTTTGCGACTGGGTTGTATTAACCACGCCCTGTTAACAGCCGCTGCCATACAAACAAAAGGACTGGCATTGATAGGCTGTGTTGCCAGCCAAATCGAAGAAGAGTATCAACGTTGTGATGAAACGTTGGAAACGTTAGAGAAAAGGCTGGGAGTTCCAATCCAGTTTATACCTCGAGTCGAAAACGCAACAGCCGAAAAAATTTCATGTTATATCAAAGAAACAAAAAGGCAGATCAATGAAAAAATTTAACTCTCTGGCACGTTTAACACTCATTCTTGCATTTTGCGTCATTCTATTAGGTGCCTATGTTCGTCTTTCTGATGCAGGACTTGGTTGCCCAGACTGGCCGGGCTGTTATGGTGAGGTGCTGGTGCCGGAAAGCGGTCAACAAGTTGATGACCGTTTCGAGAGGGCACTGGTACCAGAAAAGGCCTGGAAAGAAATGATCCATCGTTACCTGGCAAGTTCTCTTGGTTTTTTAATCCTGGTATTAGCTGTGCTGGCTTTCAAAAACAGAGACAATCCAGATCAACCTGTAGTCATTCCATTTTTACTGGTTGGTCTGGTTATATTTCAGGGCATGTTAGGAATGTGGACTGTTACCTTATTACTCAAGCCAGCCATAGTAACGGCTCACTTGCTGGGCGGGATGACAACACTGGCTTTACTCACATGGTTGGTAATGGCCACACGAGAGAAGAAAATTGTTCCCGTTTTGTACAAAGAAAACCGGTTGCTTTTGCCGTTAACGATTTTTGCAATGATGGTACTCTTCGTACAGATTTTCCTTGGTGGCTGGACCAGTAGTAATTATGCCGCACTCATTTGTCCAGATTTTCCAACCTGTCAAAATCATTGGTGGCCAGCAATGGATTTCGGGGAGGCATATAGAATTTGGCGAGAGGTGGGCGTTGATTATGAATATGGGATCCTCAAAGCTGATGCCAGAACGGCAATACACATGACCCATCGGTTTGGTGCATTGGTGACATTCATTACGATTATTATTTTGGCTATTACAGCGTTAAAAAGTCAAACAGCCTCGATTAGAAAAACAGGGTTGTTGGTGGCATTATTCTTGATGATCCAGGTTGCGTTAGGCATAACAAATATTGTTAAGGGGTTACCGCTTTATATTGCTGTTGCACACAATGGCATGGCAGCCTTGTTATTAATGAGTTTAACGATGCTGTTGTCTGCAGTTAAAAATGCAAGAAAAGTCTGAAGTCATGGCTGACAGAAAAAAGACGAACGAAAATAATGAAAATTTCGTTTAAAGCTCACTTTTACAGAAACTCAGCGGAATACGCAACATTCCAACCCACATACAGAAATTTCAAAAGAAATCATGGATCTGTGGGGAGATCCAGAAAAGAAATTGATAGTAGAATGGCCTTTAATATCAAGGTAATGATTAAAGGTATAGAAAAAATTAAATGATAAGAAAGAGGAAGGTCAAATGAGAATATTACACACGATGTTACGAGTCGGTAGCCTGAACCGATCACTGGAGTTTTATACTGGTATCCTTGGCATGAAATTGTTGCGAAAACAGGATTATCCAGAAGGTGAGTTTACGTTGGCGTTTGTTGGTTGTGGTGATGAATCAGAAAATACTGTTCTGGAGCTGACTTATAATTGGGGTACAGACAGTTATGACCTTGGTAATGGGTTTGGTCATATTGCGGTCGAGGTGGAAGATGTTTATAAAGCCGCAGAAGAGATTAAGGAACGAGGCGGTGAAGTCGTCCGGGAAGCCGGTCCGATGAAAGGTGGAACAACAGTGATTGCCTTCGTAAAAGATCCAGACGGTTATTTAATTGAATTAATTGGCGCAAAAAAATAATAAGCGTTTTTTCTCCCCCGCTCTTTTTCCTGAAAGCGGGGGAGAAAATAAAAAACTTTAAGCTGCTCCATCCATCGCAATACGCAATTTCTGCATGGCGGTCTTTTCAAGCTGGCGGATCCGTTCTGCAGAAACACCATATTCATCAGCCAGATCATGTAATGTGGTTTTTTTGTCTGATAACCAGCGCTTGGCGACAATATCTTTTGCACGATCATCTAGCGTACAGAGTGCTTTATGTAACAGGTCAGACTGTTGATTATCATATTGATCTGCTTCCACAAGGGTATCGGGTTGATAGCGTTTGTCTTCCAGAAACTGGCTTGGTGCAAAAGCATGATCGTCATCATCAGACTCAAATCCAGGGTCGAAAGCAGCATCGTGTGCATTCATGCGTTTTTCCATTTCAAGCACAGTTTTTGGTTTCACGCCCAGATCCTCTGCTACTTCATTGACTTCGTTCTGGGTCAACCAGCCGAGGCGTTTTTTTGCACTACGTAGATTGAAGAACAATTTACGTTGTTCCTTGGTTGTTGCAACTTTAACAATACGCCAGTTTTTGATAATAAATTCATGTATCTCAGCACGGATCCAGTGCACAGCAAAGGTCACAAGACGAACACCAACGGCGGGATCAAAGCGTTTGACTGCCTTCATCAGGCCGATATTCCCTTCCTGGATCAGGTCATTTTGAGCCAGACCATAGCCGCTATAGCCACGAGCAACTTTGACCACAAAACGCAAATGTGACAAAACCAGTTGCCTGGCAGCATCCAGATCCCCATTTTTTCGGAAACGATTGGCAAGATCCTGCTCCTCTTCCTGAGAAAGCATAGGAATGGTATTAACCGACTGGATATAACTGTCCAGCGAGCCTGTTGCCAGCGAAAGTTGTAATTCTGTGTTGTTCATAACTGAGATCCTCCTTTTTATGTGCCTATTTTAGCACTCAATGGATAAGAGTGCTAACAACATATAAAGTTCCCAGTTTATCCGCTTTTTTTGAGAATTCTTTAGGGTGCCGATGATGAATTCTGGGCAGGAATTTTAACCTTTACAAAATTATCCATGAATTAATCAGCGGTTCCTTAGGTAAACTCGCTGTTTTCAAGGTCTTTTTGATAGAGAGAAACCGCAATCCAGGAACTGATCACACCCAGAAAAGCACCACCAAAAATAGTCAGCAGACAGTATTTAGTAAATGAGCCAGCTTGCGATGGCGAAACGAGCTGATAATTGCTGATCAACTGCTGGAAGGGTTCGGCCAGCATACTGTAGCTGATCAACAATAACAGGCTGGCAAGAATCCCGCCAAACAGCCCGTATAGAAGACCACTGTACAGAAAAGGTCGGCGGATAAAGGCCCTGGTGGCACCAAACAGCCGCGAGATCTGGATTTCCTGTATCCGGCTTTGAATACCAACTCGTATGGTATTTCCAATGATCAGTAGCACACTGAGAATTAAAAGAATACTCAACACAGTAGAAAACTTATTCAGCAGTTGAAGTATGGAGTGCAGGCGACGTGACCATTGACGATCAAATTGTACCTGATCAACTTCCGCAAGTTTACTTAGCTGTGCAGTCAGCAAATCCAGTTGTTCGGGCGACTGATCCTTGTCTGGTGTAAGTTGAAAAACCGCAGGTAAGGGATTGTCACCAAGCAGCTCGATCAAATCACCTTGGCCTGATGTCTGGCCATATTCTTTCAGTGCCTGATCGCTGGAGATAAAGACCGTCTCATGGATCTGAGCATTGGTCTCCAGTTTTTTCTGTAATTGTGAAACCTGTTCATCAGTCAGTTCTTTTTTAAGATAGAGCGAAATCGTATTGGTCGTATCCATTGCTCCAGTCATGTGAGCCAGATTATTAAGTGCCAGTGACAGGCCGGCAGGTAAGGCCAGAGCAATTCCAATCACGGCAACGGTAAGAATCGTAGAAGCAGGTGATTGCATCAATTGGCCAAGACTGGCCATCAGGCACCGCAAATGTGTTTGCCACCAGCTTTGAAACTTTTGTTGTAATGACAGCGCAGGCTTTTTCAGATCATTCATTGGGAAGTTCCGCTCCAAAATTGATCTGGCGGCCATCTTTCAGTGCAATAATTCGATGTTTCAAGGCTTTGGCCATTTCCACTTCATGAGTTGCAATCACCACGGTTACACCAATGCTATTGAATTCTTCAAACAACCTCATGATCTCAATTGATAATTTTGGATCGAGATTTCCGGTTGGTTCGTCAGCCAGCAAAATAGGTGGGCGATTGACCACGGCACGTGCGATTCCTACACGCTGTTGTTCGCCACTGGAAAGCGCCAAAGGGCGTTTCTTTTCTTTTTGCAGGAGACCCACTTTATCCAGCGCCGCATGAACCCGGCGGGGGATATCCTTATGATCATATCCGGCGATGACTAATGGCAATGCGACATTATCAAAGACGGTGCGATCATTTAATAAACGATGATCCTGAAAAATGAAACCGATCTGCCGGCGCAGATAATAACGGTGTTTTTCCGGGACTTTCTGGATGTTAATACCATCGATGAGGATCTGACCTCGAGTATGATTTTCCATCAGTGCGATCAGGCGCAACAGGGTACTCTTACCCGCACCGGAATGGCCGGTAACAAAGACCATCTGTTCCGGGGGAATATAGAGGCTGAGAGATTTTAGTGCTTCACCCTGTCCCGGATAGAGTTTGGTGACTTCGGAAAAACGGATCATTTTAATTATTCAGAGGTTTCAATATCTAACAGGGCATCAACAAATTCTTTGGCATTAAAAACACGCAAGTCTTCTTTTTGTTCGCCAACACCGATAAACCGGATCGGTAAATCAAACTTTTCTGCGAGGGCAAAAATAACACCTCCTTTGGCTGTTCCATCCAGTTTGGTCAATGTCAGCCCGGTCAGTCCGGCGACTTCATTGAATTTTTCCGTCTGGTTGATGGCATTTTGTCCGGTGGTTGCATCGATCACCAGCATAACTTCGTGTGGCGCACCAGGATCAACTTTACTGATCACACGACGGATCTTTCCCAGTTCTTCCATTAGATGAGTCTGGGTTTGCAGACGGCCAGCCGTATCCGCGATAA
>JALSSM010000355.1 GCA_026984275.1 Gammaproteobacteria bacterium | reverse complement strand
AACAGGTCAAACTGGCCTATTGAAAACCTGCCGAATTCAGCGGTCACAAAGACCGATAACCTGATCAGGACGATAGGCGCGGAATACATCGAGGTCAGAAGTAAAAAAGTACTTCACTTAAAGACCGTATATATGACAGCAATCCTGTCCCTGTTATCGATGGGTTAAACCTTGTAATACGGGAGGAGACCATATATGAATTCGGGATAAGGGATAGTCATCCAGCACACCTCTTTTAGCGACTCTCGTCGTTGGAGCAGCTTACAATAGCTCGCTATTGCTGCGCATCTCCGCCTTGATAGTCACTGAAAGCGGCGCACTGGAAAAACATCTCACCTGTTTTCATATCACTCATTGGATCTTAGTGTTTTTATGACCACCCTTATTCCGAGTTCAGGTTAGTAGGGCAGCTTCAAGGTTGGATCAAGGGTCAGAAGTTGCTCTTTGAACAGGTTTTGAATGCGTTCCAGCGCTTCCTGGTTATCGGCCTCAAAACGCATCACCAGACATGGTGTGGTATTCGACGGCCTGATCAAGCCCCAGCCATCTTCGAAATCGACCCGAATGCCATCGATGGTTCCAATTTTTCCATCACCAAAATTCGCCAGTTCCAGCAGTGTCGCCATAAAAGGTGCATGCTGATCTTCATGCATGTCCAGCTTCAACTCGGGTGTTGAAACACCTCCCGGCAGGCTTCCAAGGATTTCATGTGGAGGTTGATCGGCTTTCACCAGGATTTCGAGTAATCGGGCCGCCGTATAAAGCCCATCATCAAATCCATACCAACGCTCTTTAAAGAATACGTGGCCGCTCATTTCGCCCGCCAGCAAAGCACCGGTTTCCTTCATTTTGGCCTTGATCAGAGAATGTCCGGTTTTCCACATGGTTGCCTTACCACCGGCCTCTTCGATCACGCGTTTCAGGTGGTTACTGCATTTCACATCGAAAATGATTTCTCCGCCGGGGTTGCGTTCGATCACATCACGGGCAAACAACATCATTTGTCGATCAGGCCAGATGACATTACCATCACGATCCACCACGCCCAGACGATCACCATCGCCATCAAAGGCCAGGCCCAGATCAGCATTTTCAGATTTGACCGTATTGATCAGATCAACCAGGTTTTCCGGCTGGCTGGGATCGGGGTGATGATTCGGGAAGTTTCCATCTATTTCGCAGAACAATTCAATCACGTCATGTCCCAGTGCACGGATCAATTGTGGGCCAAGTTGACCGGCAACTCCGTTACCCGCATCAACCACGACTTTGAATGAGTTACTGAGTGCAACTGGAATATCATCAGTAATACGACGGATATATTCTGAACCAATTTCTGTTGTTTGTGTTTTTCCTTCTCCTTCGGTGTAATCGTTTTCCAGGATCCGCTGTCGTAGGGCCTGGATAGCTTCATCGGCCAGTGTGGTTCCCGCCAACACCATTTTTATACCATTATAATTTGGTGGATTATGGCTGCCAGTGATCATGATTCCACTCGTGGTGTCAAAGAAATTGGCGCCGAAATAGAGTACCGGTGTTGGTACCATGCCAATATCGATTACATCACGACCGCTTTCGTTCAAGCCCTTGATCAGAGCGGCAGAAAGTTTTGGGCTGGAAAGTCGACCGTCTCTACCGACGACTACAGTATTGTCACCTCGGGCAAGCGCTTCGCTACCCAATGCCCGGCCAATGTTATAAACCACTTTTTCAGTCAGTGTGTCATCGACAATCCCACGAATATCATAGGCTCTGAAAATAGAAGCTGGTGCATTTGTCGCTTCATCGACTTCGTTATTATCAATATCATCTATTTCGGGCACTTCAATTTCCTCATCATCGTCAATTACAATTTCTTCTTCAATCTCAGCATCATCAAAAACCTGCTGAACCTTTTCTTCATCCATATCTGGTACTTTCTCAAGGATCTCTTCCAGATCATCTGTATCTTCTGGGGTGATAATGACAGATCGACGTACGGGGTTTTGATTCGCAGATAAGGAAAAACGAGCTTTGCGTTTTGCTCTGAGTTTTCTTATCCAGAAAAAAAGACCTCCAAGTAGTGCGGCAATGCCAAGACCACCCAGACGAATCATATTGGTTCTGTCAATAATCTGTCCGGGATAACTTTTCACTTTAATCGTCCATCTGGCATCAGGCACCGGGACAACAACAGTTTGTCCTGGCAAGGCACGATTTTTATCACCAACAGCACTTAAGCTAAAAGAGCCGCCAGTGCTGGTTCCCTGTCTGAGTTCTGTGAAAGCATAGGCAGGGTCAGCAATTGATCTAAATATTTTGTGGACAGGATCAACCTTGAGACTGA
This sequence comes from Gammaproteobacteria bacterium, assembly GCA_026984275.1. GTDB lineage: Bacteria > Pseudomonadota > Gammaproteobacteria > CAJXQU01 > CAJXQU01 > CAJXQU01. The sequence goes on along the minus strand of JALSSM010000355.1, from coordinate 6,702 downwards.
GATGTATAGCACCGATGGCTTCTCCTTTTTCATTGTTAACTCGCTGAACCTGAACAATGTGCTCAACAACCTGATCAACATAAATCCACTCTGCCGGGACAGGTTTTTCCGATTTGACCGATTTGCGGATCATTTCGAGTGATGCAAAGGTCAAAGGGGGATCTTCATTATCTGTCTGATCGATGTCCGGGGGAAGGAGTCTCAGTTTCAGGCTGTTTTCGAAACGATCAATGAACTTTCTGGCCAGCTCATCGGCCTTTGTAGCATCATAGTGCTGAAATAATTGCTGTACTTCTGCTTCCTGACTTAGTTTTTCTAGCGCAAGCTGGTTTTTTGTAAACAGGGATGGAAGCTGGCCTGCTACCTTGTTGGCATATTCTGTCAGCTCCTGTTTTTCAATGGCCAGTTGCTGTTCTTTTCTTTTTTCCAGATAGGCCGGTAAGAAAATCTTTGTCAGGATAAATAGCAACAGCAGAGCGCCTGCAACGTAGAGCAGCCTCTTTTTCTCTGGTGACAGAGGTTGTTTTTCTTTTTGCTTTTTTGCCATTATATCTAATAGTAAGAAGGTTCAGACCTGATCAGAGGTTCCTCTAGTTTTTTCCGGTGTGGCCGAATCCTCCATGACCCCGATCACTCTCATCAAAGTTATCGACAATCTGGAAATTTGCTTGAACCACCGGGATAAACACCAGTTGTGCTATACGCTCTCCAGGCTCGATCTGAAATTCTTCGAGGTTGCGGTTCCAGCAGGACACAAACAGTTGTCCCTGATAATCTGAATCGATCAGGCCGACAAGGTTGCCGAGCACAATGCCGTGTTTGTGACCCAGTCCTGATCGAGGCAGGATGACAGCAGCCAGGGATTCGTCGCCAATATGAATGGCCATGCCTGTCGGGATCAGCTCAGTTTGTCCCGGTTTGAGGTTCAGCGTTTCGTCGAGACAGGCTCGTAAATCGATACCAGCAGAACCACGGGTCGCATATTTGGGTAAAGGAAACTCGTCCCCAAGCCTGGGATCAAGAATTTTCAGTTCAATATTTTTCATTTTTTCTTCTTATATCTTTTAGAAATTAATTTAATCAGTTCGCGAGCAAGTTTTTGTTTTGAAGCGCGAGGTAATTCCTGATCACCTTTCTGCCAGAAAACATGCAGTGCATTTTCATCGCTGTGGAACCCAAGTTCCGGATCATCGACACGATTGGCCGCGATCATATCTAGTGCTTTGCGTTCCAGTTTGTCTTTTGCGTGTTTTTCGAGTTTTTCTGTTTCGGCAGCAAAACCAACCGTGAAAGGCGGTTTTGATAAGGCGGCAACAGACGCCAGCACATCTTGCGTTTTTTTCAAAGTCAACGTCATGCCATCACCAGACTTCTTAATCTTTTGATCGGCAATATCCGCACAATAATAATCGGCAACAGCCGCCGCACTGATAAAGATCTGGCAATCTTCAACATGGTTCATCACCGCTTCTGCCAGATCCTTTGCCGAAACGATATCAACCCGTTTGACACCAGCCGGCGTCGTTAATGAAACCGGACCACTCACCAGTGTTACATCCGCGCCAGCTTCAACGGCCGCCTGTGCAACCGCATAGCCCATCTTGCCTGAGCTGTGATTGGTGATGTAACGAACCGGATCCATGGCTTCCTGTGTTGGGCCTGCTGTGATCAGGACTTTGATACCCTGCAGATCGCCAGATTTAAAAACACCAGCCAGTCCATCGACGATTTCCAGAGGCTCAAGCATTCTGCCATAACCGACATCCCCACAAGCCTGATCACCTTTAGCGGGTCCGAGTTGCAGGACGCCACGATCCTGTAATGTCCGGCAGTTTTCTCTGGTGGCTTCAGATTGCCACATCTGTTGATTCATTGCCGGGGCGACAACGATTGGTGCGCTGGTCGCCAGACACAGCGTTGTGAGCAGATCATCCGCGAAGCCATAAGCCAGACGAGCAAGAAAGTTGGCGCTGGCTGGAGCGACCAGAATGACATCAGCCCATTTAGCCAGTTCAATGTGGCCCATGCCAGCTTCAGCATCCGGATCAAGAAGATCGGTATGAACAGGGTTACCGGACACGGCTTGAAAGGTCAGAGGAGTGACAAAACTTTGTGCGCCAGCAGTCATCACAACACGAACATCAGCACCCTGATCCTTGAGACGGCGTACCAGATCAGCACTTTTATACGCAGCAATCCCCCCGGTTACACCGAGCAGGACACGTTTGTTTTGTAATAATGTCATTCGCATAGTTTACCGCATCGCAATAAGATTATTATAATCGTGACCACAACCCTTAACGGAATATCACATGGAGGTGACAATGGGTATCAATCACTGGCCGGTTTCTGAGCGTCCCAGAGAGAAATTGCTGAGTATGGGGCCCGCCGCGCTCACCGATGCCGAGCTTCTGGCCATTTTCCTGCGCACCGGCGTCACGGGTAAATCGGCCATTGATCTGGCTCGCGATCTACTCACTGAATTCAGTAGCCTGCGTGCGCTACTGGAAGCGGATCGAAAAACTTTTTGTCAGGCCAAAGGGCTCGGAGATGCAAAATTCACCCAGTTGCAGGCAACGCTTGAGTTATGCCGCCGTTATCTTAAATCTTCACTGGAGCGATCGGATGCACTCACCAGTCCTGCAGATACGCGTGCATTTCTTACTGCACAATTACGCCAGCATCCTCATGAAGTTTTTGCCGCCATGTTTCTGGACAACAAACATCGAGTGATCGCCTACGAAGAGCTTTTCCGGGGTACGATTGATGGTGCAAGCGTACACCCAAGAGAGGTCGTTAAACGGGCATTACATCACAATGCTGCGGCACTGATCCTGGCCCACAATCATCCATCCGGGATTACCGAACCCAGTCGTGCTGATCAACAGATCACACAACGTTTGAAAGAAGCTCTGGAGCTGGTGGATATTCGCGTTCTCGATCATTTTATTGTTGGTGATGGAGAAGCTTTGTCACTGGCAGAAAGAGGAATGATCTGATCGATTTATTTAACCTGAGTTCAGGTTATTTAACCGGAAAAGTCGGTCTTTTAACTTTTGCGGTGTAGTAAGGCATCATCTCTGGTGCCAGTCTTCTTAAGGTACTCTCACGTGTCGAAGGATTGGGGTGTGTGCTCAGGAATTGTGGTGGTGAACCATTGCCTAATTTACCCATTTTGTTCCATAAAGTAGCGGCTGCACGGGGATCATACCCCGCCTTTGCTGCCAGCTCGATGCCAATACGATCGGCTTCAGATTCCATGACACGACTGTTAGGTAAGGTGATTGCTAATGCAGCAGCCAGAGAAGCGCCGGTCATGGCTACGGCTTTCTGATCCGTGGCAATCCCTACCGCCATAACGCCGACCTGGGAGGCGGTAGCGATCGACATTTTCTCAGCGGAGTGTTTTGCCAGCGCATGAGATATTTCATGAGCAATGACCTGAGCCAGTTCGTCATCAGAAGGTTTGAGCTGTTTCACCAGGCCGGTATACAAGGCCATCTTGCCGCCTGCCATGGCCCAGGCGTTGACCGTTTCAGGATCATCAATAATTTTTATTTCCCAGTCCCATTTTTTAGTCTCCGGACGCATAATAACAGCCTGAGCAACAATCCGGCTGGTAATCCGTTTAACTCGGGCTTTCAGTTTTGGGTCCGTATCGATCTTGCCTTCTTCCGCCAACGGTGTGAGCAATTGGGTATATGCCTGGCGGGATGATGCGATGGCACTTTCTTCCGAAAATAACAGAAATTGTGAGCGCCCGGTCGGACTGGTGCTGCAGGCGGTGAGAATAAAAGTCAGTATGAGAACAGCCAGTTTCATTTTAATGCTCCAGGGTTATTTCATGATCATTACGACCCTCTTAAGGTCTTATAATTCCCGGAAAATATAACAGAACTCAAATGATTATTTTTTGAACTCCAGACCTTTTTTGGGATGATCCTGAATAAATTTCTCAACATTTCTGGCAAATTCTTTATTCACCTTGCCAAGCTCAAGCGTATTGGCCATGCTTTCTATTCGCTGTTTCCAGAGCGCCTCCCCTTTTGTTGAGGATGCCGGAAACAGGTAAGTTGTTGCCGAATAGGTGATTAATTCGCCGGCCCCATAATTACGTTCGATGTACTTGTACCTGAGCTGCATTACCACCGAATCCTTATTATTTTTTGCTTCTGCGAGAGAGACGACATTAAAGCCGGCGGTTTGTAATTGTTGGGATACTGATTTTTTGAGCGTTGTTGCCTCAAGGCCGTAACGTTTAAATTTTTTATCAATACCGATCACATCGATTGCGATGGGAGCGGGTGTGGCCAGAGCCTGCTGTTTTTCCAATTCATGCTGACGTTGTTTTTCTTCTTCAACTCTCTGCTTCTCAGCGGCAATTTTATTCTCCTGTTCTTTTTTCAGTCGTTCAGCTTCAAGTTGTTTCTGTTTTTCTATTTCAGCCAGTCGTTGCTGTTCTGCTTTTTTCCGTAATCGATCTTCTTTAATACGTTGTTGTTCGGCCAGTTTTTGTTCTTGTTGCTTACGCTGTAACTCTTCATTCTTTTTTTGTTTGGCCTCCTCCTGTTTCTGAATTTCTATTAAACGGGCTTTTTCCTGTTCTTCCTGTTGTAATTGTTTTTCAGCCGCTATTCGCATTTCTTCAGCAATTCTCTTTTCTTCCTGTTTTTGTTTCAAAGCCCTGGCCTCTGCCTCCTGCCGCTCTCTCTCCTGTTCTGCCCGTTGTTGTTCTTTTAGTTTCTTTTCCTCAGCCAGTTTTTGTGCCTGCCTTTCTTCGACCAGCCTGTCTTTGATTTTCAAAACCTCTGGGTGATCGGGGGCCATTGTGGTTGCTTTAATCAGAAACTTTTCAGCAAGATCCAGATTGCCTTCCTCAAAGGACTCGTTAAACAGGGAGATCAAAGAGCCCGGATCAGGCGTTTTTTCTGCTGGTTCCTCAACAATCACTTCAACGGTCTGTTGTACTGTTTGTCCTTCTTTATTTTTGGCTATGAGCGTATAGAAGCGGGTTTTTTCCGGCCTGATCCGAGAGGAGCCATTGTTCGCAACTTCCCCTAATTCTCGAATCTCAACGGAGCTGGCATTAGAGGTGCGCCAGATCAAGCTTGATGTTTCGCCCGTTGTAATATGAGCATTTTCAACACGAAACTCCTCGATAACCGGAGCCGGGACAGGATCAGCTTTCTGCAGATTAGAAAACCATAAGGTACCCATAGCAATCAGACCGGCAAGACCAGCAACCCAGAGCCATTTATGGGACGTCTTTTGAACAGGGACAGGCTCCGGGAGGACAGGTTGAGAAAATCCTGATGGGGTTTGTAATATCGGTTGTCCCAGTAATGTTGCGATATCTGCGACCAATTTTTTGAAAACCGGGGAAGCAGGATCATTATCCCAGTCTTTTAAATCGGCTGTCTGTAGTTGTCTGAAAACCAGTGGTGGTGCGACATCATCAATGACCACTGGCACCAGGATGTTACGATTCCTTGCTTCATCTGCTTCAGCACTGACCCAGCCAGAATCCACCGAATGCCTTGACCAGACAACAATGGCACACTGTGCTTCACTTAACTGTTTTTCAATAACGTCCTGAAAAGACTGCCCAAATGGAATAGAGCGATCCCACCAGACTGTCCAACCCTGTTCCCGCAAGGCGTCAGCCAGTGCAATTACCCATTCCCGGTCCTCTTTGGCATAGCTGATAAAGATATCACTCATCGCTTATTCTCCCTTTAGTCCCCGCTGAATTTATGCGATATTCATCTATTATAGGCTGTTTATTGCAACATAATGGCGACCAGGCTGATTTTATTGCTGATCAATCGCCAATTTTTTATTGGATCCGGAAGCAATTCCGTGTAAGATCGCGCCCCTTTCAGTTTTAGAAGTTTACGGAGACTCCGAAATGTCGCGAGTATGTCAAGTTACAGGTGTTGGGCCAATGTCCGGCAACAACGTTTCACACGCCCACAACAAAACGCGTCGTCGTTTTTTACCGAATCTTCACAACCATCGTTTCTGGGTGGAAAGTGAAAATCGTTGGGTAAAACTCAGAATCAGCAATAAAGGTCTGCGACTGATTGATAAAGTCGGTATTGATCAGGTCCTGGCTGATCTTCGCGCACGTGGCGAAAAAGTATAAGTCAGCAAAAATAAAGGACACATAATCATGCAAGAAAAAATTAAACTCGTTTCAAGTGCTGGCACAGGCCACTATTACACAACGACAAAGAACAAGCGTAATGTTCCTGATAAAATGGAAATGAAAAAATACGATCCCGTGGTTCGTAAGCACGTGATGTATAAGGAAGCCAAGATTAAATAATCTTTTTGAACAATAAAAAAAACCGCCTGCAGGCGGTTTTTTTATGCCTCTATTTTATTCAGGAGCAGGTTCCCGATTTGATCGACTCGACATGCCCAGCCGGAATCGATAAAGGTTGTTGAAACGGTTTCCATAACAATTGCTGGCCCGATTATTTGCTGATCGAACACCAAATCATCTCGCCACCAGATTGTAACAGGCTTCTCCGTGCCATAAATCCGGGTATGTTCTCGCGGTTGTGCTGGCTTATCTGTTGTCAATTGAGGGATATGAAAAGTGGGCGTCTGACTGCAGACACGGCTGCGGACATTAATCAGTTCAACAGGTATATCAAGATGATGGCCATAACGCTGTTTGTGCTGTTGGTGAAATCC
>JALSSM010000354.1 GCA_026984275.1 Gammaproteobacteria bacterium | reverse complement strand
ATTGTGAATTCCAGTTCTGGTCGTGATCATGCGATTAAAATGGGAATGTCGGAAGAAAAAATGCAAGTTGTATTTAACGGAATAGATACAGATGAATTCAATTTGAATCCAGAAGCAGGAAAGAGAATACGATCAGCCTGGGGTGTGAAAGACGATGAAATAATAATTGGTATAATAGCCAGACTTGATCCCATTAAAGACCATAAAACTTTTCTTGATGCTGCGGCACTTTTATATAAAAAAACAGAGAAGGTCAAATTTGTTTGTGTAGGTGATGGAGACAATAATTATCGATCGATGATAAAAGAGTATGGTGTTGAGTTATTGATTGACGATATCTTGATCTGGGCTGGGGAACGTCATGATATGGCAGATATTTATAGCAGTCTGGATATTGTTACTTCCTCATCACTTAGTGAAGGCTTTCCGAATGTCGTGGCTGAAGCTATGGCTTGTGGAAAAGTCTGTGTTGTGACTGATGCCGGTGATTCAGCAACAATAGTTGGTGATAAAGGGCGAGTAGTCCCAGTCTCAGATCCAGAAGCACTTGCAACGGCCTGGTGGGATTTAATCCAAAGTAATGAACGACCTTCATCGGAAGAGATACGAAGTCGGATTGTTACTCACTTTGGTCTGGAACAATGTGCCAGTAACACATTAAAGATATTATCAAACTTATAATATGAAGGTTCTCCATATCATCACTGGCCTCTCTACGGGCGGAGCGGAAACCATGCTCTATAAATTATTAAAGAATATGGATCAATCTTCATTTGACTCAACGGTTATCTCATTAACAGATTATAGTGAGTTTGGAAAAAATATAGAAACACTGGGTATCAACGTGATCGCTCTGAATATGAGAGCTTCATTGACTCTTCCCCGTAGTCTGTTTCAACTCATTCGCATCATTAAAAACCATCATCCGGATGTTGTACAAACATGGATGTACCATGCTGATCTTCTTGGAGGTTGTGCGGCCAGGTTGGTGGGTATCAGCAATATAGTCTGGAATATAAGGAACAGCGATCTTGATCCGGCAAGAACTAAAAAACTTACGCGGCTGACAGTGAAGCTATGTGCCATATTTTCGAAATGGATACCTGAAAGAATCATCTGTAATTCCAGGCAGTCTGCCCAGGTTCATCAGGTGGTCGGGTATGCAAAGGATAAGTTTACGATTATTCCTAATGGATTTGATACACAAGTCTTTATTAAAGACAGTGAAATAAGAAAAGCAATCAGAGCGGAGTTGGCTCTTGGTGAGGATGTGTTATTGATAGGTTTGATAGCACGATTTGATCCACAAAAAAATCATAAGGGTTTTGTCGAGGCTGCAACCTTGATAAATAACAAAATCAAAAATGTTCACTTTTTGCTTTGTGGTAAAGATATTGATCATAACAATAAACAGCTAATGGAATGGATAAAAAAAGCTGATCTTGAAGATAATTTTCATTTGCTCGGATTAAGAACCGATGTTGAAAAACTGATGGCCTCACTTGATCTGGCAACATCCTCATCTCATGGCGAAGCATTCCCAAATGTTATTGGTGAAGCCATGGCCTGTGGTGTTCCATGTGTGGTGACCGATGTCGGTGATTCAGCGATGATTGTTGGGAAAACAGGCAAGGTTGTGGAACCGGATAATCCTGAAGCACTGGCAAAAGCATGGGAAAGTTTACTCACTAAACCACCGTCGGAACGAGAAGAACTGGGAAAGCAGGCCCGAAAAAGAATAAAAGATAAATTTTCGATCGAAACTATTGTCAGACAATATGAAAACCTCTACAGGGAAGTCGCAGGCTAAACTATGTGTGGTTTTTGTGGTTATATCAATTTAAAACCAGCTTCTTTACCAGAGGAAGTAATAGTCTCGATGACAGACCAGATCCATCATCGAGGACCGGATGATCAAGGCTATTGG
>JALSSM010000353.1 GCA_026984275.1 Gammaproteobacteria bacterium | reverse complement strand
AGCGCGATCTATCCGTTCCTTGCCTATCAGACTATCAATGACATGGTTCGTCGTGGTGAGATCAAAAGCCGAGATACAAACAAACTATCCAAGTCCTATCGCAAAGGTATCCAGAAAGGCCTGTTCAAAATCCTTTCGAAAATGGGGATCTCAACCATTACCAGTTATCGTGGCGCACAACTTTTCGAAATCGTTGGTCTCAATGATGAGGTCGTTGATCTTTGTTTCCGGGGAACGGTCAGCCGCATTCAGGGCATGGGGTTTGATGACATCGAGAGAGATCAACAACTCCTCGCCAATGAAGCATGGAATCAGCGCAAACCCATCCGTCAGGGAGGTCTGCTGAAATATATCCACGGCGGCGAGTATCATGCCTACAATCCTGATGTTGTACAGAAACTACAGGCGGCGGTAGAAAGTGGTGATTACGCCAAGTATCAAGAGTATGCCGACGAGGTGAATAACCGACCCGCTGCGGCCTTTCGTGATCTGATGAAATTGCGTGAGAATGTTGATTCGATCCACATCGATCAGGTAGAGCCATTAGAAGATATTATGCATCGATTCGATTCTGCCGGTATGTCGCTAGGTGCTCTGTCACCGGAAGCGCACGAATCACTGGCGGTAGCGATGAATCGCCTCGGAGGTCGATCGAACTCGGGTGAAGGTGGTGAAGATCCGATTCGCTACAATTCTGATAAAGTCTCCAAAATAAAACAGATCGCTTCTGGCCGGTTTGGTGTCACACCACATTATCTGGTCAATGCTGAAGTCCTGCAGATCAAAGTAGCTCAGGGTGCGAAACCAGGCGAAGGCGGTCAGCTACCCGGTGATAAAGTGAATCAGATGATCGCAACTTTGCGCTTCTCAAAACCGGGTGTTGCCCTGATCTCGCCACCTCCACATCACGATATTTATTCCATCGAAGATCTGGCACAGTTGATCTTCGATCTGAAACAGGTCAATCCGGACGCACTGGTTTCCGTAAAGCTGGTATCTGAAGCCGGTGTAGGAACGATCGCAGTGGGTGTTGCAAAAGCTTATGCCGATCTGATCACCATTTCCGGTTACGACGGTGGTACCGGTGCAAGCCCACTGACCTCGGTGAAATATGCCGGTGGTCCCTGGGAGCTTGGGTTGACTGAAACGCACCAGGCATTACGAGCCAATAATCTTCGTAACAAGGTTCGCCTGCAAACCGACGGTGGTTTGAAAACCGGACTCGATGTGATCAAGGGTGCGATCCTCGGTGCTGAATCTTTTGGTTTTGGAACCGGCCCGATGGTGGCGCTGGGTTGTAAATATCTTCGGATCTGTCATTTGAATAATTGTGCCACGGGTGTCGCAACTCAGGACAATGAACTGCGTACACTGCATTTTAAACCAAACGGTGTACAGAAAGTTATGAACTACTTCCGATTCATCGCGCAGGATGTCCGTGAGTTAATGGCACAACTGGGTGTTAGCAAAATGACTGATCTGATCGGTCGTACCGATCTGCTGGAACTGCTGGATGGATCAACCTCCAAACAGGGCAAACTGGATCTGTCTCCAATTCTATCTGATCATGGAATTGATGCCGACAAACCTTTATTTTGCAGTGAGCCTAAAAATGAACCTTATGACAAAGGCGAACTGGCTGAACAAATGCTGGCTGAACTTAAAGATGCGATCATCAATAAGGAAGGTGGCGAATTCAGTTTTGACGTGCATAACTACAACCGATCGATCGGCGGAAGACTCTCGGGAGAAATTGCCCGACATCATGGCAACCAGGGCATGGCTGATACTCCGATAAAACTAAATCTGAAAGGCTCGGCTGGACAGAGTTTTGGCGTCTGGAATGCTGGTGGTCTGGAACTACACCTTGAAGGTGATGCCAATGATTATGTCGGTAAAGGTATGGCTGGCGGCAAGATCGCCATTGCC
>JALSSM010000352.1 GCA_026984275.1 Gammaproteobacteria bacterium | reverse complement strand
GAATTATAATATCAAAACGGGTGTGAATCATGGAAAGGCAGAACTCGTAGAATTACCAGAAGAACGTATTGGTGAGCTGATGGTCTTTCGAACTTTTGATAAAGTCAGTTATGCGATAGTGATGGAACTGCAACGTCCCGCGCATATTTATGACGCTGTTCATCTTCCATAACGCACAGTTTCCTTAACTTTTATGACAATTGAGACCTGTCAGGCTGGCAGGTTCTCGGTTATCATCGTCGCTCTATGGATGGAGCAACGAAAATTATCTCAACTGAAAACCCGGTCAGTTCACTTCCGGAAAACCTGGAATCCTGGTTGGCATTAAATCGCCTGAAAGGCTTTGGCCCGAAAACGATTCTTTCCCTGTTAGAGAAGTTTGAAGCACCACAACATATTTTTAAGAGTTCCGTTGCTGATCTGAGGCATGCTGGATTATCTTCAGCTGCGATTGAGCAGGTCAGAAATTCTGATCAGCAGGTCGAAGAAGATCTCGCGTGGCTGGACGCACATCAACGACATCACATTATCACATTGCATGATCCTCGTTACCCTTCGTTGCTCAAAGAACTAAACGATTCACCGGCACTCTTATATGTTAACGGTGATCCCGATCTGTTATCGATGCCGCAACTGGCGGTTGTTGGAAGCCGATCAGCAACAGCCGGTGGTTTGGAGATTGCCGGTGACTTTTCCCATGAACTCGCTAAAGCCGGTGTAGTGGTCACCAGCGGACTGGCACTTGGAATTGATGCGGCGGCCCATAAAGGCGCACTGGATGCCGGTGGTAAAACACTGGCCGTACTGGGAACGGGACCTGATCGGATTTATCCGGCGAGACACCTGAAACTGGCTGAACAAATTGTCGATTCAGGAACTATCGTTACAGAATTTGTACCGGGAACAACACCAAGAAAAGATCATTTTCCACGACGAAACAGGGTGATCAGTGGACTGGCAGCAGGCACACTGGTTGTTGAAGCTGCAAAACGAAGCGGATCTTTGATAACAGCCCGTTTTGCGATGGAGCAGGGTAAAGAGGTTTTCGCGATACCGGGTTCGATCCGAAATCCACAAGCTAAAGGTTGTCACGCTTTGATTCGGGAAGGTGCAAAACTGGTGGAGTCTGTTGAAGAGATTATAGAAGATCTGGGCCCCTTGTTTGCAACGTTGTTTTCTGAACAAACACATGAGCAAAACGATACTCAGATTGAGTCTGTTATTGCCGAAAAAATGACAGACGAGCAAAAGCTGATCATGGAAAAACTGGGGTACGATCCTGTTTCGGTCAATGAACTTGTCGAAAGATCGGGATTGACGGCCAGCGAAGTTTCCTCCATTCTGTTGTCGCTTGAACTGGAAGGACATGTCAGTTCACAGACGGGCGGAATGTACGCAAAACATAAATAATCATTAAAGAAACTATGAAACAAACCGTATTAGACGTATTGATTTTTCTTTTTGAAAATTATCTCGATGACAATCATTCTGATGATAATGACATCGCTGTTGATGAGGATTCACTGCGTCTTGAACTCAAAGAATCCGGCTTTGACGAGACCCAGATCGCGAAAGCATTTGAGTGGTTGCAAGGTCTGGCGACTCAGCAGGATAACCTTGCGAGTAGTGAAGTAGCCGAAAGCACTGCTATTCGTGTTTATACCTCTAATGAAAAAAATAAACTGGATCTTGAGAGCCGGGGTTTTTTATTATTTCTTGAACAGATCGGTGTGTTGGGGCAACATAGCCGCGAATTAGTACTGGATCGTGTGATGGCACTGGAATCAAATTTAATCGATATGGAACAATTAAAGTGGGTCGTCCTGATGGTGTTGTTTAACCAACCAGGAAAAGAAGAAGCTTTCGGCTGGATGGAAGATCTGGTCATGGATGAACATAACGGCCTTATGCATTAATCCCTGAACTCTAACTTTTCTAAATACACTCGTATGACAAGCAATCTCGTAGTGGTCGAATCTCCGGCCAAAGCAAGCACAATTAAACGTTACCTTGGCAAAGACTTTGAGGTTCTCGCCTCTTATGGTCATGTTCGTGATCTGTTGCCGAAAAAAGGTGCGGTTGATCCTGAGCATGGTTTTGAAATGAAATACGAAACCATTGATAAAAACAATAAGCATGTCGCTGCTATTATAAAAGCGATGAAAAAAGCGGATGCGCTTTATCTTGCGACTGACCTTGACCGCGAAGGAGAAGCCATTTCATGGCATCTTGCGGAGATCCTGAAAGAAAAGAATTTACTGAAAGATAAAAAAGTCTACCGTGTTGTTTTTAGCGAGATCACCAAAGGTGCGATCCAGGAAGCGATCAAATCACCCCGTGAGTTATCGATGGAGCTGGTGAATGCACAACAGGCCAGAAGAGCACTGGACTATCTGGTAGGTTTTAATTTATCACCACTGCTCTGGAAAAAAATCGCACGAGGGCTTTCTGCTGGACGTGTACAGAGTCCGGCCTTACGTTTGATCGTAGAACGTGAGGAAGAAATTGAACGATTTGAACCACAGGAATACTGGACGATCGAAGCTGAAAATACGCACAACGGTGTGAATTTTGGTGCAAAACTGAATCTCTATCAGAATGAAAAAATTAAACAGTTTTCCATCACCGATGCAGAAAATGCCAATCGGATCCGTGATGATCTGGTCAAGGCCGCCGGTGGAAAATTACTCGTCAGTGCCGTTGAGAAAAAACAGAGAAAAAGGAATCCATCGCCACCATTTATCACTTCAACTTTACAGCAAGAAGGTGTTCGGAAATTGGGCTTCACAGCACGCCGTGTGATGCAAACTGCACAACAACTATATGAGGGTATTGAAATTGAAGGTGGTTCCGTCGGTTTGATCACCTATATGAGAACAGACTCGATCAATCTCGCACAAGAAGCTATCTCCGAGATCCGTGACTTCGTTTCAGAACGATATGGTAAGACCGAGATCCCGGATCAGCCGCGTGTGTTCAAAAGTAAATCCAAAAATGCACAGGAAGCGCATGAAGCTGTGCGACCAACTTCAGTACAACGTACACCACAGGAAATCAAACCTTTTCTCAGTGTTGATCAATACAAACTTTATGATCTGATCTGGAAACGAACCGTTGCGTCACAAATGAAACACGCAACCATCGATCAAGTGGGTGTTAATTTAACCTGTGGTGAAGGAAATATCTTCCGTGCCAGCGGTTCTACGGTGGCCGATCCCGGTTTTATGGCGGTTTATCTGGAAGGAAAAGATGATGCGGCCGAGGGTGATAATGACGAAAAGAAATTACCGGTATTAAAAGAAGGTGAGACAGTCACTCTGAATGAGATAAAAGCTGATCAGCATTTCACTGAGCCACCACCCAGGTTTACTGAAGCGAGCCTGGTTAAAACGCTCGAAGAATATGATATTGGACGACCCTCAACCTATGCTTCGATCATTTCGACACTGCTTAACCGTGAATATGTCGAGTTTGAGAAAAAGCGTTTTACGCCAACCGATATGGGGCGGATTGTTAATCGATTCCTGACCGATCATTTCTCAAAATATGTCGATTACGAATTTACCGCAAATCTTGAAGACACACTTGATGCTATCTCACGCGGTGAAAAACAATGGATTCCCGTACTGGAAGAATTCTGGGGACCATTTGAAAAACAACTCCAGGACAAAGAAGAAAATGTTTCTCGAAAAGAGGCGAATCAGGCACGAGAATTAGGTGTCGATCCAAAAACAGGTGAGCCGGTAACTGTTCGTATGGGACGTTTTGGCGCTTATGTACAGATTGGTGACGCAGAAGCGGACGAAAAACCCCGTTTTTATGGTTTACAGGCCGGTCAGAAGCTCGACACAATCACACTTGAAGAAGCGATGGAGCTAACAAAACTGCCACGTGAACTGGGTGAAGATCCGGAAGGTAATCCTGTTTCCACCAACGTGGGACGTTTTGGTCCTTACGTGCGCTACGGCAATAAATATGTCTCGATCAAAGACGGAGATGATCCCTATACGATCACATTGGAACGTGCGCTGGAACTGATCGAGCTGAAGAAAAAAGAAGATGCCGAAAAGAACATCAAGGAATTTGCTGGTACCGATATAAAAGTTCTGAAAGGTCGTTATGGTCCTTATGTCACTGACGGTAAAAAGAATGCGAAAATTCCGAAAGATGTAGAACCAGCATCGATCACACTGGAACAGGCACAAAAGATGATCGAAGAGGCACCAGAAAGAGGACGTGGTCGACGCAAGGCAAAAGCCAAGGCCAAGACAAAAGCCAAAGCAAAGACCAAAAGTAAGGCCAAGGCTAAAACAAGGGCGAAAAAGAAATCTAAAGCCAGGGCAAAAGCTAAATCCAAGTCTAAAGAATAGCCGACAACAGTGGCTAAACTATTTTCCAGCTGGCATCTGAGACGAGCTTCTGAAATCATCAGCAATGGTGGCGTCATTGCATACCCAACGGAAGCTGTTTATGGACTTGGTTGTGATCCATGGGATCCGTATGCTGTCTCAAGAATACTCGCCATTAAAAACCGATCCATCGACAAAGGCCTGATCGTGATCGCGTCAGATATTTTGCAACTTGAAACGCTGATCATCTTTCCAGATAAAAAAACTGAAAAAAAAGTAACAAAAAGCTGGCCCGGGCCTGTCACCTGGATTCTTCCTGCATCTGATCAATGTCCTTTCTGGTTAAAAGGGAAACACAGCGGGCTTGCTGTTCGAGTAACCGCCCATCCTCTCTGTCGTAGCCTGTGTGAAATTGCCGGTCCCATCGTTTCTACCAGCGCTAATCTTTCAGAGAAACCGCCAGCCAGAAGTGGCTGGAAGGCACAAATGATGTTCGATGAACAACTGGATTATATTTTACGCGGCAGTTCTTCAGGAGATGATCGTCCAACGATCATTGTTGATGCCATTTCTGGTAAACAATTAAGGTCGTGATGATTAAAATGCCAATAAAATAGATCGTCCTGATCGATTTTATGGCTGCCTGTGAAACAGTTGTTTTAAATGGTCTAAAGCACAGAAAATATAAAGACAATAAAAATCATAGTGTTATAAGAGTCTTCAGTATTGCGAGTCGTTTGACTAAGCTGTAAATAGTATTGGAAAATAATAAGACTCATTTTTTTATAACCCAAGGAAGGGATCATGCAAATAAGGGTATTTATCTCTGGCTGTTTATCGTTTCTGATTTCAATCGCAGCTCCACAAGTAAGTGGAACCATCCTGTTTTCCACCAGTTTAGAATCCTGGCAGAGTGATATGACGACCACTTTTTCTCGTCATCTTGATTACGCCACGTTTAAGACGACTTACGGGAACATCGCTCCGACCGTTTCAGAAGCATTTTCTGCATTACCCGATCCATCTGATCCTGACTTTCAATCCAGAAGAATGGACTGGAATGATAGTGCGAATAATGTTGATCTTGGTAGAACGGCTGTATTTGATAAAGTGGATACAGGTTTTCGATGGGGTTTCCAGATCAGTGCGAAGGAAACAGACACCGTAAAAAGTTCCTCTCCACTAAGACATGGAACTCAATACAATGTTGGAGATCGGGTCGAAGCCCATGTAATTTATAATGACAGAATCAACCGAAATAACTTTGACCAGGTTAATGCTTTCACTGATGTGTTATCCATTGGAAAACACAAAGGATTCGATACTGATGAAGTGGCGGATGGTGATCCCTATGCATGGGACAACGATGATTTCGGTATTGAAATTACCAGTGGCCCCGCTCTCTATGCGTTAGCTTTTGAAATCGTCAATAACAAGAAGTATATCGATACATCTTTCAATGGTGGTTCTTCTGATGGTGGGTTGTATAGCTATGGTCGTGAGTCGATCACAATTACTGATATCAATGGGCAAAAATTCAAGATCCAGGAAACCACAGGCCAGCTCCCGATCATCCCGGGATACTATAATGATCCAGCGACGCCGGGTGTTGATGAAGGAAAATATACGGATAACTTTGACGATGTTCAATTCATCGGCATTGTTTCAGACACGCCTTTTACCTGGCTGGAGTTTAATGAAGATTCCCGATCAGACGATATCGGGATCAAAAATCTGATGTTTGCCGGAACAACCTCCCCAGTACCTTTGCCCGCTGCTTTTTGGTTCTTTTCGTCAAGCCTGATCGCATTAATGGGCCTGGGTAGAAGACGTAGCAACAAACCTTAACCCGATTCGATCTGGTAGATTATTTGCCAGATCGCCTATTTTCGCTTCATTTCATTCTCCTCTTACCTTGTAGTATTGTGTTTCAAGTTTCCAGAAGTTAAAGAAATGTGCCTTTCTGAGGGGTAAAATGATAAATCTTGCCCCAAAAAATGATGGCTGAAAAGTTGTCATGACTTTTGCATAGTTTTATTGCAAATGAAAGTGACTAAATTATTGTTAAAATAAAGGTGTAGAGAGTTTTTTCTGATTTAACGGTAATATTGGGTAACGATAGTCTATTACGGACTAACCCAAAAAAGAGTGAGTCGCTTGGAAAAGAGTAAGTTATCTGTTGTTAAAACGCGATTGGTCGAGCTGGAATATGAGCATCGGGATCTTGATGAAGCAATTATTCGTTTTTCTCAGGATCCTAATCCGGATCAGTTGCAATTAAAAAGGATGAAAAAACGTAAGTTGATGTTAAAAGATCAGATCATGCAGTTAAAAAGTCATTTGATTCCTGACATCGATGCCTGATGTCTTGAGTAATAGAAACTATGCAGGAAAGACTCGAACAGAAATACAGTGACGAGATTTACCAGTTAAACCCGGTAAACCGTTTGTCGTCTGTGTTCCAGGAACAACTGTTACGACAAGCTGAAATCGTCATGATCCCCAGTGGGAATCTTTTATATGAGCAAGATGAAAAATGCGACAGTCTTTTCTATCTACTTTCTGGAGATGTAGAGTTATACACAGATCAGGAACTTGTTAAAACAATTTCTGCTGAGACAGAAAGTTCCAGAGTCGCGATCAACCAGTCTATCTTTTTTACGGCAATCGCAAAATCGCGGGTTGTGTTACTTATCGTGGACAGATCACTTCTTGAAAAGCTTGTCGTTCTTGAAAGTCATAGGGATCAGATCGGTGATTTTCTGAATGAAAGCTGGAGTTCTCAATTTCTCTCTTCGGAAATCTTATCAAAGATACCACCTGCGAATTTGCTTAAAACGTTTAATGCGCTGGAACCAATGATCGTGAAAAAGGGTGACCAGGTGATCACGCAGAATATGCCCGGCAAGTATTTCTATATTGTTCGTGAAGGTTGTTGTGTAGTCACACGACATAATTATGAAACGGGTGAAACGGTTACACTTGCCGAACTTGAAGTGGGCGATTATTTTGGTGAGGAAGCACTGCTTTCCGATCAGAAACGCAATACTTCGGTGACGATGCTGGAATCCGGCACATTGATGAGACTGGCACGTAAAGATTTTGATGAGGTGATCGAAGAAGCCAGTTTGGTCAGCGTGAATTTTGATCAGGCTACTTCTCAAATTAAGCAGGGAGCTATCTGGCTGGATGTACGTTTCAATGACGAATTTGAACAGCATCACCTCAGACAGAGTGAGAACCTTCCTCTCGATCAACTAGAACAGGAGTTGCATAAGCTATCTACGAATAATTCGTATATTATCTATTGTGATACGGGGATCAGAAGTTCTGTCGCAGCAACTTTGCTAAGTGAAAGGGGGTTTGATGTTTCATATTTGGAGGGCGGATTACGACAGTATTCCGATGAAAAGAACATGAGTGAAACCTGGATTGATGGTCTTTCTGACAGAGTTAGAAATGATGAAAAGCCAACCAGTCGTTTGCCGGAAAAACAGGCTGATGACATGACAAATATCAGTGAGTCGATGGGCGAACAGATAATGGCTGTTGATCGACGTATCCGTGATCTGAAAGCCATGTTTACCACCGAAAATCTACTGGCCCAGGAATGGTTGGACATTGATCAACCCGCAGAAGATCTTGGTATCCTGATCGAAGCTCGTGAAAAAATTGAGCAAATAGAGAATATGCCAGCCAATACGTTGCATAAACAGGCAATGAATGGAAGCGATAGTGAACTTGGTTTGTTACGGAAACAACTGGAAAGTGCACAAAATCATATTCAGGAAGAAAGAAATCGCGTTACTACTGATGACAAAGATTCGGAGCAGAAGGAACTGACACTAAAACGTGTTTCAGATGAACTCGAAGTGATCAAAAATCGGCTTAAAGAACAGGAAACTTTCGAACTAACACGACGAGAAAGTTTTGAACAACAGCTGGCAACAGAGCGGAAGAAAATGCGCGAACAACTCGCACGTTTTTCAACGGGAATAGAACGTCAACAAACTAAGAGCATGGAAATCGAACAGATCAGACAAGCTGCCGCCCTTGAGACACGTCAGATCATAGAAAAATTCAAACAAGTCCATGAACAATACAGATTGCGCCAGCAAAAGACGATCCAGACGGTCAGAAAGCAGTTACAACAACAGGCAAACCTGGTCATAGAAAAAGCCCGCAAGGCACAGGCTGAAAAAGCAGAAGCTCTGGCCTCTTTGCGTGCGGTACAGAAGCAGTTGGAGGAATTAAGAAAACAACGTGCATCACTAAAGGCAGAGTCAGGAGATGCTTCTGATGTGCCATTACTGGTCGATGTCGAGTCCATGGGAGACGAGATAGAAAAGGCTAAAGAAAAGTTCCATGAAGCAGATACAGAACTTTCTTTCGTGAAAAAGGCCGGGCGAGAGACTCAGGAAATGCTTGATCAGATAGCAAGAGATGAGAATAGCGTACGACATGAGCTGGTCAACTGGTTCACCTCCAGTGATCAGTTCAAGCTGGATCGTGAGCATTTAACGGCTGAACAAAAAGCCAGCCTGGAGAGGGTGAAAAAGATTGCTCACGAGGCACTTGAAGAAGCTTTTAACGGAAATCATCATCGTCCAGATGATTCCGGGGATCACTTTTTCAAAAACTATAAATAAGCAGAGCTGACTGATGAGTCAGAGAGAATTTTAAAATCTCTCGTATCAAAAAAGCACTTTTTCCTGTAT
>JALSSM010000351.1 GCA_026984275.1 Gammaproteobacteria bacterium | reverse complement strand
ATCATGGATCAGGGAATAGGCGTGGATGAGTTCAACAGCACAACCTGGTCCATCCAGTGAGGACAGGGGAACACCCAGTGCATAGCCAGTTGCATAAGTTAAAACTGGACGAATGCGTTTGCCATCCCCTAACACTGAATAACGCATAGCCGCATGAAGATGTTCGGGTTGAATATGATCTGCTGGCAGCCAGTACTCTAACGCTTTATCGACCTGAGCCTGGTATGATTTTATTATTTCTGAGTGGGGCATTCTTTATCGTTATCAGTGTTGTTCTTGTTAAGTCAAAATCAGGAATCAGTCTTCTTCACTCTGGTCAAACGGGGCAAGGGAAGCCTGACCATCTTTTTCCATCAGGATTTTGACCTTTTGTTCAGCCTCCTCCAATGCCTTCTGGCAAGCTCGGGTCAGAGAGATACCACGTTCAAAATGCTTGAGTGAGTCTTCAAGGCTGATCTCACCGTTCTCCATGGTTTCTACCAATGTCTCAAGCTCGGCAAGAGATTTCTCAAAATTGAAGGATTTAGGCTTTCTTGCCATGATTATAGTCCTGTCTGAATCAGGTGCGATACCCTAACGCAGATGGTGTGGATTGGTCAATCTACAATGATTTTGTTTCTGGAACAGTCGTTAAATTACAGATCACATAGAAATAATACTGTAGTGATAATAAATAATCTTTGAAAGATTTTAATCAGGGATCAATTATTTTCCATTGTGGGTCAGGTATATTATTTAATAGATAATGCGAGGACAGTTGAGTACCATTCATAATATAAAGATAGTTATTCCCGGTAATTTTGTGGCGCCATAAAATATCGGCTTTCTGATCACCATTAAAATCCCTGACTGAGGCAATTTCCCAGTTTAAATCAGAGACCTGACCGACTCCTGCGTTTGCAGTGATTATGTTTCCATCCATCAGATAAATCCAGGTAAGACCAGTATTATTATTTTTCCATAAAATATCGGTTTTTCCATCAGCATTGAAATCTGCCAGTCCTGCAATTATCCACGAAGAATCAGGAATAGTATTTATTGCCAGACTACTCAAAATTGTTTTTCCTTGCATCAGGAAAACCCAATTAGCCCCATTTGTTGCATGTCTCCATACAATATCTGCATATCCATCATTATTGAGATCACCTGTACCTGCTATTTTCCAGTCTGGATCCGTAACTTTATTGATTAAAACATCCTCAGTAATGATATTCCCATTCATAAGATATAAACGGTTGTCACCTGTGTTTTGGTTTCGCCATAAAATATCTGATTTTCCATCATTATTAAAATCATCAACAGCCTCAACCTTCCAGGCGAGATCGCTGACAGTATTCAATGCTAAACTTTGTAATACCAGACTGCCTTCCATCATATATATCCAGTTCAGTCCGGATGTCCTATGTCTCCAGAGAAGGTCGGCATTTCCATCCTTATTAAAATCACCAATACCTGCGATTTGCCAGTTGAGATCAGAGACACGTGCGACTGGAACGCTTTCCTTAACTCTGCCTTTGTTCAACTTGAACATCCAGAGTAGTCCATCGCTACTATTTTTCCATAAGATATCGGAAGTATTATTATCATCAAAATCGTTTCTTACCGATAATGTTGCTTTCCAGTGATTTAATAATTTCAACAATGCCTGAGGTGGATTAACTGGGGAAGTTGCCCCTGATTGGGATTTGTCATTGACTCCATGACATGCAGGACACATCCGGATCTCACCGGGCTGGATTGTTAACCAGTTTCGTTCTCTAACTACGGGAGTACTGGCAGGATCAACAGTTTGCCAAGATATGGCTCGTTCTGCTGGAACAAAAGCAGCAACAGAGCCATCTTCTGCAATATTCACGCTTCCAGTTGGCAAACCCGTACTGTCCGGGTTCATATTGACAGCCATTTCATCATGCATAGGTTGTCCTAACACACGACGGCCTTTAATGACCTCGCCATCACTTCTGCGCATGCCGCGAAGCTGATCGGCCTGAAAGATCTGAAAATTCGCTACATCGTAGATTTTTCCACTTGCACCTGTTGTTTGTTTGTTTGTTCCAGCAACTCGTAAATTAAATGGTTGCTGTTGATCCTGGTCATCCCTGCTTGTGACATCCCTGCTTATGATTAATCCCAACTTTTTCTTTTTTAAATATGCTTTTAATTCATTTATATTGACATTGGCTTGAGTAAAAATCTGTTGTTCGGGTGATTCAATAACAGGGACTCTCTTTGCAGGTCTTGTCTGGGGACGAAGTTCTACTGGTTGCCATTCCCACAGTGGCCCGGAATAGGTTACAAGCTGATCTGGATCCCAATAACTGATTGTTTTTGAAATCCCATTAGTTAGGTTGGTGCCAGAAACAAAATATCCATTAGAACCAACAACAATCTGTTTTAACCTGAAGTCATACATAGAGCGAGGATTAGCCCTACTACCAATATTTCTATCCTCTCTGGTTTCAAAAGTATGTGCTGCTATGACGCTGCCATCAGCCAGTACGAGGGGATCCCGATAGAGTCCGGAATGGTTAGCTGATGGAGTTGATGTAATACCAGAGGTGTCTCTATGCGTCATCCAGGTAACTTTAATCTGATCCGGATTCATAGAAGGTGGAGCATCCAACGAAATTATCTGTCCGGCAGAATGACTGCGAAATTCTGGTGCATCAATTCCAATAAATCGTCCCGGGACATGTGGATGTTCAGTGATTTGAAGCATGTTGTTGATCGGTTTGTCATTAATTCTGGGAATTTGTCCATAGTATTCTCTGATATTAGAGTCATCGTTGAAGGTTCTTGCCAGATAATCAGATAGCTCATGTCTGCCTATGTGGTTGAGTGTTTCAAGTTCAGTACCATCTTCATTGATCATCCATGGAAAAAAATGATTAAACCGATGTCCTTCGAGATTGGCTCCTGCTGCAGCAAGCGTAATGCTGGTATCTCTTGGCTCAGGAAAGACTTCTGTTCTGTCATAAAAAAGAGGAACGGAGCTGAAATCTTCACTACTATAATTAAACGTTCCATACTGAAGAGGTCGATTTGACGCGATACGTCTTCTGTCTGCATCGGCCATCTGATCTTGTTGTAAATGATCCCACTGAGTAAATATAACTCTCCCAAAACTATCTATGAGGGGAGTAAAGTCTCCTGAAGGAGCATGATTGAGTAACTTTAAATTACCAGTTGCCGGATCAAGACTCCACAGTCCGGTATTTGTAGGCTCCATTTCATATTCATCCAGTTGAGGATACAGGTGCGATAGTCCATCTCTGGGACGATCCGTGGTAAAGATAATTCGATCATCAGTTCCGTATATTGGGCTAATATTATTGTAATTCAGGGGTTGATTCGGAACCTTGGTAATAACCGGGGTTTCATTTTGTCCAAGCCCGGTAATTTCATAAAGCTGCCAGTAAAATGTATTGACTTCATAACGTTTTGTTGGTGCACCAACAACCATACTGAAAATAACTTTATTTCCACTCCAGTGTACAGAAGGATCACGGACAGCTATTGAGTTTGAACCCTGTTGTCCTTCATTTCCATAACCGGCAGATGCTGTGAGGTTTTTAAAAGTTCCATCTGGATATTTAATCCATAAATCTCCCCCTCGACCTACCTTTTTCATACTGGCTTTATGGTTACCAAAAACAGCACCAATTGTAGTGAAGTCACTGGGTTTAGGGATTTGAGTGACAAAAACTATCGGAAAAGGCTGAGCGAAAAGTTTTGTAGATATAAACAGGATTGAAAAACAGAAAATGGTAATCAGATTTTTGCGAGAGTTAAGAAGCGAGTTTTTTATCATGGGGCATCAACACTGGTTATTTGTTAAACAGTTTAGTGGCGCAATAGAGTAGTTGGTTCAGTCAGAATACAGTAGAAAGTTGCAGATTGTGAACTCAGTCACACTGTACAAGCTGTCAGATCGAAGGATAAGTAAAAGCAGAGAAAAAAAGGGAACAACCGCCAATGACAGTCCATTGGCGGTTGATATAAGTCGTATATCAATCTCAGTCCAGAGGGATCCGAATCTTCTGTCCAGGATAGATCAGATCGGGATCTTCAATGACCTCACGGTTTTCTTCAAAAAGTCTTGGATATTCCATCGCATTGCCATAATATTTTTTGGCAATTTTACTGAGTGAATCTCCTTTTTGAATGATGTAATACTCTACATTAGCCTGCTCCAGAACTTCCATGACTTGTTCTTCCGGGACAGGGGTTTCTGTGATCACTTCTGCCTCCCCGGATGTTTCATTTGTTGTCGGTGTCGTGGGTGGTGCAATGGAAATTTTATCAACTCGAACATCTTCAACGCCTTTGACGTTACCAGCCATGAGAATCATTTTCTGCAAAGCAGTTGCTGATTCACATTCAGCACAGAGAGTGACGATGCCATCATCAAACTTTACATCAAGATTATTGACCCCGGGGTTGTTGTCCTCAATATGTTTCTTAATACTTTCTGCCGCTTCCGCTTCGCTTCCGAAAAGTGATTTACCGATATTTTTTACAAATCCGAATAATGACATTACTTTGCTCCTCTTTTCTTATTAATTTAAGACCAAATGAATCATACCGCAGCTCCCGATCATAAACATCATGATCGAAGAAATTTTTCTTGATATTGTTTGCTGGTCTGCTATAACACCGGCACAGACTATTTTCCGGAAGAATAAAATTGAGTAAAGATTACGACGCCTCTGATATAGAAATCCTCTCTGGCCTGGATCCGGTACGTAAACGCCCGGGCATGTACACTGATACAACCCGTCCGAATCATTTGGTACAGGAAGTGGTGGATAACAGTGTTGATGAAGCCATTGCCGGTTTTGCTTCGACAATTGATGTGACTTTGCATACAGATGGATCGGTTGAGGTTGCGGATGATGGCCGGGGTATGCCGGTGGATCTGCACCCTGAAGAAAAAGTCCCTGGTGTTGAAGTGATCATGACCCGCTTGCATGCGGGTGGTAAATTTTCGAAGAAAAACTATCAATTCTCAGGTGGTTTGCATGGCGTGGGTATTTCCGTCGTGAATGCCCTGTCAAAACAACTTGAAGTCTGGATCAAGCGAGATGGTAAAGAGCACAACATGTCCTTTGCCGGTGGGGAGATCAATGTTTCGCTTGAAGTGGTCAGTAAGGTAGGTAAGCAAAATACAGGCACCCGGATCCGGTTTTGGCCGGATGAACAATATTTTGATACCGTTAAACTTTCACTTTCTCGACTGAAGCATGTATTGCGAGCCAAAGCTGTTCTTTGCCCGGGATTGACGGTCAATCTTTATGATCAGAAAAATGATGAAAAGATCAGCTGGCATTATCCTGATGGTTTCAGAACTTATCTGGGTGAAGCTCTCAAAGGAGCGGAGCTTTTACCAGAGGAACCTTTGAGTGGCTCAATGTCCGGTGAAACAGAAACGGTTGACTGGGCTGTTCACTGGTTGGCAGATGGTGGAGAAGTGATTTCGGAAAGTTATGTGAATCTGGTTCCGACGATCCAGGGTGGAACACATGTCAATGGTTTACGACTGGGTTTATTGGAAGCTGTTCGTGAATTTTGTGAGTATCGTAATCTGTTACCGCGTGGTGTGAAATTAACCGCAGAAGATGTCTGGGAAAACTGTTGTTACTTATTATCGGTGAAGCTGGAAGAGCCACAATTTTCAGGCCAGACAAAAGAACGATTATCTTCCCGTGAATGTACTTCATTTGTTGCGGGTGTAACCAAGGATGCAACCAGTTTGTGGTTACATCAACATGTGGAAACCGGTGAGCGGATTGCTGAGCTGGCGATCGACCATGCACAGAAACGCCTTAAATCAGCCAGGCAGGTTGTCCGTAAGCGAGTAACGGGTGGTCCGGCACTGCCGGGTAAACTGGCGGACTGTGTCTCATCGGATCCTGCAGTGACAGAGCTATTCCTGGTGGAAGGTGATTCTGCGGGTGGGTCAGCCAAGCAGGCGAGGGACAAGGATAATCAGGCCGTTATGCCTTTGCGGGGCAAGATCCTGAATACCTGGGAAGTTGAATCTGGACAAGTTCTGGCTTCACAGGAGGTTCACGATATTGCAGTAGCGATCGGTGTCGATCCGGGATCAGACGATCTGGAAAAATTACGTTACGGAAAAATCTGCATACTGGCCGATGCTGATTCTGATGGTTTACATATCGCGACTTTACTTTGCGCTCTGTTCGTCAAACATTTTCACAACGTCGTCGCCGCAGGTCATGTTTATGTTGCCATGCCTCCCTTGTTTCGGATTGATGTCGGCAAGTCCGTTTTTTATGCGCTTGATGAGAAGGAAAAACTGGGGATCCTGGATCGGATTGCTGCTGAGAAACTGAAAGGTAAGATTAATGTGCAGCGGTTTAAAGGGCTGGGTGAAATGAATCCTCCACAATTACGGGAAACGACAATGGCTCCCGAAACACGACGATTAGTGCAATTGACCGTGGAGTCCTGGGACCAAACGAATCAAATGATGGATATGTTGCTGGCTAAGAAACGGGCGAGTGATCGTAAGCAATGGCTGGAAGAAAAAGGTGATCGGATCAGCCTACAGGAAGTCGACTTGAATCAGGTTCCAGTAAGCTAAATAGATAAGTGATAAGTAGCTTCGTTCTTGAGATCCTTCGTGCCGCGAAGGATCTCATGATTGAATCGAGGACGATAAAAATCAATCGTCAACAACAACACCCCACGGAAACTTACCAACCTTAATCGTATCGACAACCGTATTCGTTGCAGTATCGATCACAGAAACCGTACCACTGACTCCGTTGGTGGAATAAAGACGGCTACCATTACCATTCAGTGCCAACCCCCAAACTCGTTTTCCGACAGGGATTTCAGACAGGAGTTCCAGTGTGTCTGCATCCAGAGCAAAGACAGCATTCGCTCGTCCTCCAGCCACATAAAGGGTTTTCTCATCTTTACTTAATAAAACATCTTTTGGTTTTGCTTTATCATCTGTAAGGCTATGAACCTTCACAACTTCGTGGGTATTCATGTCAACTTTCTTTATTTCACCACCGATCTCAGAAGAGGCATAAGCAATGCTACTATCATGATTAAAAGTAGCTGATCGTGGTCGCGAACCCACCAGGATATTCGCCACAACCTCATGTTCCGGTACACTGATGACATGCAGCATGTTGGTCGATTCACTGGTGACAATGACGCGTTTACCATCCGGGGAAACGGCCACACCTTCAGGTTCAATCCCAACTTTAATCTGTGCGATAGTTTCCCCTGTTTTCGGGTTGAGTACTGTGGCCATGTTGTCTTCTTCATTCGAGATATACAGATTGCCATCAGGATGAACAGCAAAAGTTTCAGGGTCATCTCCAGACTCCAGATCCCTGATCACCTTTAATGAAACAGGATCAATCACCACTATCTTGTCTTCTTTGCCCAAAGCAACGTAAAGTTCAGAACCGTCAGGAGACAAACCAATACCGCGAGGTTGTTGACCAACTTCTACCGTAGTCTCAACCTTATTGGTTTCACTATTGATCACGCTGACAGTGCCACCTTTTTCATTGGTCACGAATATGCGATTTGTTGGCTCAGCCAGAACGGCTTGCGATCCCATAACAAGCAGGGCCATTATTGATAAGATTTTTTTCATAGGGACGACTCCATATAATGATACTAATAATTTATTCTAGTTTAGAGAGTTAGTGGACAAACTGCACTAAGAAAAATTCCTGAATAAATGATTCTAAAGGTTTTTATAAGTATGCCGACAACTCTGTTGTTGTATTAAAGATACAATTGAGGTTATTAATTTCAGTTAATGTTGTTTTAAAGATGAAAAAACTTGAAACTGTTGTGAAAAAGGACTATCTTTCACATTATCTTGGGAAGGGGGATAGTATTCCCAGGTGAATTGAAGACAGTTATAGAACTGGTAGCAATAAAAAAATAATATCAGTTTAAAAATGGCAAGGGGTAAAGGGTGCATCTTCGGATGCACCTGGTTTTGACATCTTTCAATAACTTTCTGGCAATAACTTTCCGGAATGGGAATGACACTTAAAAGTGTTGTATTTTTGTATAAAAATATATGTAAAGCCGCTTTTATGTTGTATTTTTGATATAAAAGCTTGCATAAAGTAGTAAAAATGTTGTAAGGTTATACATAGTTGTTGGATATCGCTCTTAACTTAGGGTGGGGACAGCGACTAAAAATCTAAAAATTTTTAGGAGACTAAATCAAATGAATAAAAATATATTAAAAGGAGCAGGTTTGATCGCCGCAGCGAGCATACTCTCTCCAGCAGCAATTGCTGCAGATGATGCGCCTTCATGGAACATATCTGGGTGGCTTAACGAATCCATGACTTACTATGATGATGGTGTTAGGAGTGATGTAGTAAATTCTGGTGATAACGGTACTACCTTAGGTAGCCGTATTACTCTTTCTGGCTCTACACCTTTGGCAGGAACTGGTTTAAGTGCTGGTTTTGAAGTGATCCTTGAGCCGACAGCTTTCGGTTCTGGTGATCCTCTTACAGTTGATGGTCTAAATCCTTTTACAGGCGCTCCACTAGGTGGCGGTGCCCAGGGAGAGTTTGAAAACAGTAATGATTTTGGCAACAGAATTAGTTTGCTGTCTAATAACGTTCACGTTGCGGGTGCCTTTGGTAAACTGACTTTCGGTACGCAAAGTATGCCGACTGATAACATCGCGGTACTGGCGGATCCTTCGTTGACCCTGTGGTCTTCAATCTCTCCTGTTTTCCGTGGCAATGGTTTTGCTATCCAGGGTGGATCAGGTGCAGCATGGGGCAGTTTCCTCCAATGTCTTGGCGTTCCTGGTCTGGGCATCGGTCTTGACTGTAACGGTATCTACCGTAACGGTGTTCGATATGACCTGCCTGCATTTGGCCCTGTTAGTGTTGCCGTTGGTTATGCCAATGATGATGTCTACGATGTTGCTGTTAAATACAGTGGTACGATTGCTGGCCTGACGGCTAACGTACATGGTGGTTATTCATATAACGCTGATGGTGGTACTAATGTTGGTGCAACAGATGGTTCTGATACATTCCAGATTCAA
>JALSSM010000350.1 GCA_026984275.1 Gammaproteobacteria bacterium | reverse complement strand
TTCGTTGGTTCATCATCGACAATAAGTATTGTTGGTTTTTCTATCATTCCTCTAATATTTCTTCATCCTGCTGGAAGTCGAACCCTTCTAACTGTGCGATTTTCTCAAGCGTCTTTATAGCCTCATCCGTTCTAAACTGTCTGATTTGTTCCACCAGCTTAGTCAGTAAATCCTGAACCTCTGTTTTCATGCTTGTCCGTTTGAGTGGTGACAATTCCTCCGGCTCTATATAATCATTCTGCTGTAACCTGACTTCGAGATCCTGTAGTTTCGAGATCAATTCTTCATTGGTGATTATAGATGTCTGTAATAAAGATCTGTCACTCTGTTCTATCTGGAATTGTATTAACCTTTCAGTCAGTTGTTGACTGATCCGTTGTAGATCAGGTAATAACTTTTGTGCAGATTCCAACTTATTTTCTCTGGCCACAGCTTCCAGAAGAGCCGCCTGTTGTTGTAAACATAGACCGCCAATGTTTCCAGCGATGCCTTTGATACTATGAGCCAGACGATATATCTTTTCACAATCTCCCTCTTGCAACACCTGCTGTATTTCATCCATACGCGTAGGAATATCATCAAGGAAAGCAGCAATAACAGTCAGCAATAATTCTTCATCACCAAGCAATCGTTTGAGTGCCGCATCCTTATCCCAGACAACCAGCTCTTCTCGAATAGTTTCATCCTTATCAGAAGGTACGATTTCCTGATCTGGATGACGATCAAGTAACCACTCTTGTAGTTTGGCCAATAACTGATTAGGCTCAATCGGTTTGGCCAGATAATCATTCATACCCGCCGCCTCACATTTTTCGCGAATTCCCTGCATCACATTCGCAGTCATGGCGATAATGGGGATCTCTTTATTTTGTGGGCCGGCACGACCAGATCGGATCTGACGAGTGCCCTCATAGCCATCCATTTCAGGCATCTCGCAATCCATTAAGATCAACGAGTAAGTCTGGCTTTTTGGCTTGCGAAGTAAATCCAGTGCTTCAATTCCATTCTCAGCAATATCAATCTGTAAACCGAAACCCTTGATCAACCCCTTGGCGACAAGCTGGTTGATTGAGTTATCCTCAACCAGTAAAACA
Source organism: Gammaproteobacteria bacterium (assembly GCA_026984275.1). GTDB lineage: Bacteria > Pseudomonadota > Gammaproteobacteria > CAJXQU01 > CAJXQU01 > CAJXQU01. The sequence continues at coordinate 844 of JALSSM010000350.1, read as the reverse complement.
CGAGTATGAGCTGGCCAGGTTGTTTGTCCAATCGACGACTCGAACCTGCCTTCCTCTTTTTGATCCTTTGCCTGGCTGACATTCTGTTCAACCCGATGATCAGCCTGTAATGTGTTAGCCCCTTCAGCCAGGACGGCAAATGCACCCAATAAATCTGCTGTCGTAGCCGGTTTGGAGAAGCAGGCACTGAAGCCAATATCAGCAAGTCTTTTGGCATTACTATGACTTGCTATCGATGTCATCATCACCAGCTTCATCGTACTGAATCGAATATCTGCTTTGAGTGCTTTGCCCAGTTCAGCGCCATCCATTTCGGGCATTCCCATATCCAGAAAGGCAAGATCAAAAAAGGCCTGATCCGATGTTCGCTGATCCAACCGTTGGGCACGTTCAGAACAAACGGCCAACGCCTGTTTCCCATTTTTCGCTTCCACAACACTGACCCCCCAAGACTCAAATTGTCTACGGAGAAATTGACGATTGGTGGCATTATCATCCACCACCAGTATATTTAAAGATTGCATATCAACTGGCGGGATAACTTGTTTTGACTGGCCGCTTTTCTCGAGCAAAACCGTTATATCGAAACAACTGCCTTTACCCGGTTTACTGCTAACGTTGACGCTGCCCCCCATCAGTTCGCACAGTTTTTTGACAATCGTCAGCCCTAAACCAGTACCACCATATTTTCGAGTTGTGGAAGCATCCGCCTGACTAAATGATTCAAAAAGAACGTCTATTTTTTCTTCAGGAATACCTATCCCGGTATCTGTGACTGTCGCCACTAACTGCCAGTGCTGATCGCCAGCATCCCGTAATTCAACACAGATAACAACCTCACCTG
>JALSSM010000349.1 GCA_026984275.1 Gammaproteobacteria bacterium | reverse complement strand
TGGACAAAAAGATGGAAGGTAAATGCGGCGAAGGCATGGACAAAAAGATGGAAGGTAAATGCGGCGAAGGCATGGACAAAAAGATGGAAGGTAAATGCGGCGAAGCGAAGTGTGGTGCTAATAAGTAAAATCCATAGTAGTTTTTTCTTTTTCATGCTTTGACAATTCATGGATGAATTGATCAGAGGTTCCTTAAATAATCCTAATAGTAGAAAGACACAGGACGGATATGTCTGCAAAGATGTATCCGTTTTTTTATATAGCCTGAAACTAAGAAGCGTGTTATTTGTCAAATTGAGAGGTATAGGCTCTATGTATCTCGTTGCTTTGTGGTGAGAACATGACTATGCTGAAATCAGGGTGGGTTTTGTATTGAAGCATAACTTACACCTGTTACTAATGATTTGCTGAGGAGGAAAAAAATGTCTAAGAATAAAATTTTTATTGGAATGCTTGGATTGTTATTGGTTGTATTGTCACCAATAACAAACGCTGAAACTAATCCTTTTACAGGAAGTGATTCATCTGAGGGGTTCATGGTTGCCGAGGGTAAATGTGGCGACAGCATGAAGAAAGCTGAGGGTAAATGTGGCGACAGCATGAAGAAAGCCGAGGGTAAATGTGGCGACAGCATGAAGAAAGCCGAGGGTAAGTGTGGTGAAGGTAAGAAAAAAGCAGCTGGTAAATGTGGTGAAGGAAAGTGTGGTGAAGGCGTAGATATGCAGGGAAATGTGGTCAAACTTGGAACCTTCCGTTATGGCGGTGACAATAAAGCAGAATATGCTGGTGGTAAGATGGCTACTGGTGTGAAAGATCCTGCTGTATGTGGAACTTTCTCTGCTGCAAAATGTAGTGTTGCTCATCTCAAATAAAGAGCCTTTAAAGTGACAAACAGCACTTTATGAGAAGGAATTTATATCAAATACAAGGTGCTGGTCTGGGTCTCCGGCGAGTCCTTTTGGACTCGCTGGAAGATCAGATCCCGGAACAGACAAGTTTCATGGAAGTCGTCCCTGAAAACTGGATCGATGTCGGCGGAGTCATAGGGCGAAAGTTCGCCAATCTTGCTGATCAGATCCCGATCACAGCTCATGGCCTGTCGCTCAACATTGGTGGACCGGCTCCTCTGGATGAAGTCTTTCTTCAACAAATTAAAAAATTTCTCGATCAGTATCATATCAGTGTCTATAGTGATCATTTGACCTACTGCGCGGATGATGGACATCTTTATGATCTGATGCCAATCCCTTTTACAGAAGAGGCCGTAGCACATGTGGTAAAACGTATTCGCAGGGTTGAAGAAATTATCGAACGTCCATTCGTGATTGAAAATGCTTCTTATTATGCTGCACCTTCAAATGAACTGTCTGAAATTGATTTTATCAATGCGGTTTTACAAGGGGCAGATTGTCAATTATTGATCGATATCAACAATATCTATGTTAACAGCGTTAATCACCGTTATGATGCTGAACAATTTTTGAGATCCTTACCAGGTGAGAGGATCGCCTATGCACATATTGCCGGCCACTACTATGAATATGATGATCTGATCATTGATACTCACGGCGCTGATATTATTGATCCGGTCTGGAAATTACTTGAAACTGCTTATGAACATTTTGGTGTTTTTCCCACCTTGTTAGAGCGCGATTTTAATATTCCCCCACTTAATGAATTACTCACTGAGGTCGATCAGATTGCTACTATCCAACAGCAATTTCAGGATACAGAAACAAAAGAAAATGCCATCTAACACGCCTGAGTTTATCCAGAAGCAGTACGAATTTACTCGTCATTGCCGAGATCCTGAAAAGCATCCTGCGCCTGGTAATATCGAAGATCGTCGCATGGCCGTTTATCGAGATTTGCTGTACAACAATATAGAAGGGTTTATGGCGAATAATTTTCCGGTCATCCGCAGGATTATGACGGATGAGCAATGGCATCAATTGATCCGGAAATATTTCGCAAATCATAAAGCCAGTACACCGCTTTTTTCGAAATTACCCACAGAGTTTTTACTGTTTCTTGAAAATGAATTTGATCAGCAAAGTCGTTTTCCATACCTGCTGGAACTAGCCCATTATGAATGGGTTGAGTCATCTCTGGCGATGGACATTCGAGAGATCGATTTTTCCGGTGTAGATTCAGAAGGAGATCTATTAAACGGCATCCCGGTAATCAATACCCTGATATTGAAACTCTCCTATGAATTTCCGGTACATAAAATTGGTCCAGATTATTTACCGGATAAAAAACCCGATCAACAAACTTATCTGGTAGTCTACCGTGATCGAAATGATAAGGTAGGATTTATGGAATTAAACCCTGTGACGGCACGATTGCTGGAGAGACTGAGTGAAGAGTCTGATCTGTCCGGATTTGATCGGCTGCAGGCAATCGCTGAAGAAATTCAACATCCGCAGCCAGAGATTGTGATCAAGGGTGGTCTGGAAGTTCTGCAACAAATGCAACAGCGTGATATTGTTCTCGGTGTTAAAAGCCAGTAAATTCTTATGTTCCCTATCCCCTCATCATTTTTGTGAACCTGTAGCCAGCTTTTACAATTATTTCTTTAATAAATGAACTAAATGGTTCAGATAAGTTCCTAATTAGCGGTATTATAATTAAGACAAGGTAATTGTTTTAAAAAGGACAAAAAAATACGAAATGCAGAGAAACATAAACCAGAAAAAATCATTTTTATTCCTCTTGATATTAATTATAAGTATAACCTCAAATCTGACCTTTGCTAAATCTGGTGATGAAAATAAAAAGCGTAAAATATTGACTGCCGGATGGTTGGAAATGGTCATCTTACAACCCTGGAATATTAAACTACGGGCAAAACTGGATACGGGTGCAAAGACCTCATCTTTACATGCCGTTGATATTGAGCGTTTTGAACGTGATGGTGAAAAATGGGTACGTTTTCATACCACAGATCCTGATGAAGAGAATCCTCTTAAATTTATTGAAGTACCTTTGGTTCGCGATGTAAAAATTAAACGGCACAAACAAAAACCACAGATACGTCCGGTTGTGGAAATGACATTCTGTCTTGATGGACAAATATACACCAGTGAATTTAGCCTGACTGATCGTAGTCGTTTTAATTATCGGGTTTTATTGGGACGAAAGATGTTGCAACAGGGTATAATTGTAGATCCAGCTTCTACCTTTATTCTGAAGACCAGAAGGAAAAGCTGTAAAAAGTTAATGGAAGCCGAAAAATCTAAGACTGATAAAGAAAAACCATCTGAAAAGTCTTCTGAAAAATAACGGGCATTCGGGGAAACACTATTGAGAAACCTTCATGTAAGACTACTGGCACTTGCATTGATCCTGTTTGCCTCAGGCTTGATCTTCTTCAAAGTCACAAAACTGGGCTTGCCGTTATTCCCCAGTGAAGAAATTGAAGTTTGGAGTGTTGAGGCTAAATTGGCCTTTGAGCCTAAAGGTGGGCCAATTAAAGCGCAGCTGACACTACCCAAATTACCTGCGGGTTATGTGATTGCTGATGAGAATTTTGTTTCTGGAAAGTACGGTCTTGCGGTAGAGGATGATGGACAGAATCGTGTTGCAGAATGGGCGATCCGAAGAACTAAAGGTGAACAGGTCCTGTATTACCAATTACAACTTGCAAGAGATGAAAACGAAGAGATTGCCGAGGAAGAAAAACCTGGGTTAAAGAAAAAAAAAGAAAAAGTAGAGTTCCCCGAAGTACCGGAGTATTCGGAAGGTATAGCAACAGCCGTTGATGCACTTCTGGAAGAAGTACGATCAAAATCAGCCGATATTAAAACGTTTACCCGAGAATTATTGTCCCGCTTTAATTCAGAAACCCCCGACGAAAATGTTCAATTACTATTGAGTGAGGTGAAGACTGACAAAGAACGTGTCAGGTTAATCAGAGAAGTTCTGGCCGGAGCTCGTATCCCTTCTCGTACCGTTTATATTCTGCAACTACGTGAAGGCGTTCGTCATGGTCAATTGACTCCGTGGCTACAGGTTTTTAATGAAGAAGAGTGGTTGTCATTTAACCCTCGGAATAGTGACAATGAAATGCCGGCTAATTCTGTGATATGGCAAGTGGGAGATAAACCCATTTTTAATGTTGACGGTGGCAAGAATGAAGTTCTGGATTTTTCAATCAGTCGCCATACGCAGGAACCCATAAGGCTGGCTGAACAACGCGCACGAAAATCAGGTTCGCGAGCAATGGAATTTTCACTTTTCAGCTTACCTGTCCAGACTCAAAATGTGTATCGTATTTTGTTGATGGTTCCGTTTGGTGCCTTTTTGATTGTTTTGTTACGCAATATTATTGGTATTAAAACTTTCGGCACATTTATGCCAATATTGATTGCACTGGCATTTCGTGAGACTGAGTTGATATGGGGAATTGCTCTGTTTACTTTGATCGTGGCATTGGGTTTGCTCCTGCGATTTTATCTTGAATATTTACAGCTTTTACTGGTGCCCAGGCTTGCAGCCGTGTTGATTATTGTCATTATTCTGATGACCATGGTTACGATTCTGAGTTATAAACTGGGATTCGAGCATGGCCTTTCAATCGCACTTTTCCCAATGGTCATTCTGGCTATGACCATTGAACGTATGTCACTGGTCTGGGAGGAACATGGGCCGGCAGAAGCACTACAACAAGGGGTTGGTAGCCTGATTGTGGCAGCACTTAGTTTCCTTGTGATGAATAACGAAAATTTAAAGCATATGATCTTTGTATTTCCAGAAATACTTTTAATTATTCTCGCTGTCGTCTTATTAGTAGGCCGTTACACAGGTTACCGCTTTACAGAATTATGGCGATTCCGGGCGACCTTCAATGACCAGTAATCTTTCAATGTCGGTTCTCGATCGCCTTCTTCCCTGGCGAAATTTAAAAGCCCAGGGGATCATGGGGATGAATAAACGCAATGGTGATTTTATCGCCAGGTACAACAAGCGCTCCCAGTATCCACTGGTGGACGATAAAATAAAAACTAAATACCTTGCTGAATCAGCTGGTGTTGCTGTACCAAAACTTTATGCAGTCATTGAGATCCAGAAACAGATTAGCGGTGTTTCCAAACAACTCCAGCAACACAATGATTTTGTCGTAAAACCATCACATGGTAGTGGTGGGGAAGGGATACTCGTGATCATTGGCCGTGTGATGAATGGTTATCGAAAGAGTAATGGCCAAATTATGACTGAACAGGAGTTTGGGTATCATATTTCTAATATTTTGAGTGGCATGTACAGCCTGGGAGGTTTACCAGATACAGCATTGATCGAACAACGAGTTAAATTTGATCCGATCTTTTCAGATGTTAGTTATCAGGGTGTCCCTGATGTGCGTACCATTGTGTTTCGAGGCATACCGGTCATGGCCATGATTCGCTTGCCGACTCGAATGTCAGATGGAAAAGCGAATCTTCACCAGGGGGCGATTGGGGTAGGCATTGATTTAGAAACAGGTTACACGTTCTCAGGTGTATGGCATGAGCAGAATGTCGAACATCATCCTGATACTGGAACTTCCATTGTTGATCTACAAATTCCTGACTGGGATGAAATTCTTAAGCTAACAGCACATTGTTATGATCTGGTTGGGTTGGGATATATTGGTGTTGATATTGTGCTTGATCGAGATCATGGACCGTTGATGTTGGAAATGAATGCACGACCAGGTCTTAGCATTCAGATTGCTAATCGCTGTGGCTTGCTCAAACGTCTGGAAAGAGTTGAAGAACTCGAAACAATACCCGATAACATAGAAGCGCGGGTAACATTGGCTAAATCACTTTAAGGAGACGCTGAATTGATCCAGGTTTTTCACTTCCAAAATTAGAACAAACTTGCGTGGAAAACATTGTCATCATTTTCTGCCAACATGGTTGACAAGTCTAATGCCTTCATCTGATCCAATATCCAACGTTGATGGTCTTCAACAACCACAGAGTTTGAATTAACCTGATACTGCTCAGGGTTTGATAAAACGGCAGCAAGTAATGCGGCATCGTTATCAGTCAGTTTAGCTGCAGGCTTATAGAAAAAGCGTTGACTGGCGGATTCTACACCATAAATTCCCGGAGTAAATTCAACAATATTCAGATAGATTTCTAAAATGCGCTTCTTATCGAGACTGGTTTCCATGAGCAGCGTTAACCATGATTCCAGTCCCCTGGTGAAAAGACTTTTATCATTCCATAAGAAAAGATTTCTCACAGCCTGTTTCGTGATAGCACTGGTACCATAGATCTGAGATCCCTGTGGGAATTTATCAAAGGCATGTTTCAACTGCTCGAAATCTATCGCAGCACGTTTTGAAAAGAGTTGATCTTTAGCGGTGATAATGGCTCGGGGTGCACTCGCCGCGATTTCATCCCAGTCTTTCCATTGGTAATGGACAGGGTTTTTATCACCAGATAGCTCAAAAGCCAACATGTAGGAACTAACGGGTGGATTAAACCATTTCAAGCTTAATATCAGAGCGACAGGAAGGATAAAGAAACTGAAAATTAAGATGGCTGAAAGATTATGCAACCATGCGTGAATGGTGGATGCGAGACCTTCTTGCATAACGTAAAACTCCATCGGGCGAGTTAATAAGTGGTGTTAGTTTATTACATGAAAAAAGAATGTGCCACCTATTTTTTCTAATAAAATCAATGGGTTTATGACACTATCCTGATTTTTGAAGAGGATTTGTCAAGAGCCTGACATCACTATTCCAGCCAACATCTGCTTAACTCAAATAGTTAATGTAAAGTATCAGAAAGATCAGGTAACTAACAAAAATGTGTCAAAGACGTGGCTCTTTTAGAAAGTACAAAGATGATCAAATAGTTTCCTGTGAGATATTCCAGGCGCATAATTATCTGCAATTAAATTTATTGTTGATTGAATCACTCTAAAAAGAAGGCATGTTCATTGCTTTATATTCCATCAAACAAGCGAGATAAGAGGCGGCTATGAAACAAAATTTTCCCTTAATGATCCCTGGGGCCAACACGAGTGATGGCCCTCTGGAAATACTTGCTCCTTTTGATCGATCCCTGATCGCAACAACGGATACAGCAGATGCTCCAGCGGTTGAAAAAGCATTAGAAACAGCCTATTCATTATTTCGTGATCGCAAGAATTGGTTATCAATCCCAAAGAGAATTGAGGTTCTGGAAAATGCAGCTGAGATGATGGAACAGCGGTTTGATGATCTGGCGATTGAAGCTGCGCGTGAAGGTGGCAAACCACTGAATGATTCAAAAGTAGAAGTCACGCGTGCCATCGATGGTCTGAATCTTTGCATTGAAACATTACGAACAGAGGCCGGCGAAGAAATCCCCATGGGATTGAATGCTGCTTCAATGGGACGCATGGCTTTTACACGATCAGAACCCATCGGTGTTGTGGTCGCTGTTAGTGCATTCAATCACCCCCTTAATCTGATTGTGCATCAGGTCGCACCAGCTGTCGCGACCGGCTGTCCTGTTATTGTGAAGCCTGCAGAAGATACACCCATTTCCTGTTTTCGTTTTGTTGAAATTTTGCGTGAAGCCGGATTGCCCGATGAATGGTGCCAGGCTTTGACCGTGAAAGATCTGAACGTAGCGACAAAACTGGTCACTGATGAACGAGTGGGTTTCTTTTCTTTTATCGGCAGCGCTCGGGTTGGCTGGATGTTGCGATCACAACTCGCGCCGGGTACACGCTGTGCATTAGAACATGGTGGTGCGGCACCTGTCATCGTAGCAGAAGATGCTGATCTTGAAGATGGAATACCATTACTGGCAAAAGGTGGTTTTTATCATGCTGGGCAGGTTTGTGTTTCAGTACAAAGAATTTTTGCGCATGAATCGATTGCAACAACCGTGGCCGAAAAACTGGTTGCCGAAGCCGGAAAAATGAAGGTAGGAGATCCGGTATTGGCTGAAACGGATATCGGTCCATTGATCAGGCCTGGTGAAGTTGATCGTGTACATGAATGGGTGACGGAAGCAGTAGAGGCTGGTGCAAAACGACTGTGTGGCGGTGAAAAATACTCTGATACCTGTTATGCACCAACGGTACTGGTTGATCCACCTGATGATGTACGAGTCTCAAATTCCGAAATCTTTGGTCCGGTTGTTTGTGTCTACTCCTGTTCGAATATTGAAGAAGCACTTCAACGGGCGAATTCATTACCCGTGGCCTTTCAGGCCGCTGTATTTACCAAAAATATCGATACGGCATTGCAGGCTTACACACAGCTCGATGCCTCGGCAGTGATGGTCAATGATCACACAGCTTTTCGTGTTGACTGGATGCCATTTGCTGGTCTGAAACAATCTGGTCTTGGCGTTGGTGGAATTCCACATACCATGCATGACATGCAGATCAAAAAAATGATGGTGGTGCGCTCATCTCAACTTTAGAGGAATTATGATGGAATTAATTAATATCATTATGGAAGTTGCTGTTGGCCTTCTCCTTTTTTTGGCACTGTTTATAATCATATCTGTTATCGTCATGTATATAGCCGATGTGACCCAGACCAGGCAGACGATCAGGCGAAATTATCCAGTTGTAGGCCGTTTCCGTTATTTCTTTGAACACATGGGGGAATTTTTCCGACAATATTTTTTCTCCATGGATCGTGAGGAAATGCCCTTTAATCGAGCACAGCGATCCTGGTGTTATCAGGCAGCAAAAAATGTCGATACAACGGTGGCCTTTGGTTCGTCGCGTGATCTGCATAAACCCGGTACAACCCTTTTTGTTAACTGCCCATACCCGACTCTGAAAGAAGACGCCGTGGAGCCAGAAACAGTGACTATCGGCCCAAATTGTGAAGTCCCCTACACAACCGCATCCTTATTTAATATTTCAGGAATGAGCTATGGCGCACTCTCAAAACCAGCGGTTCTGGCTCTTTCTAAAGGCGCAAAAGAAGCGGGTTGCTGGATGAATACCGGAGAAGGAGGGTTGTCACCTTTCCATATGGAAGGTGGAGCAGATATTGTTTTTCAGATTGGTACAGCAAAGAATGGTGTTCGTGATCTGGATGGCAATCTCAGCGATGAAAAATTACGTGAAGTGGCTGCAATTGAT
>JALSSM010000348.1 GCA_026984275.1 Gammaproteobacteria bacterium | reverse complement strand
GCTGGATCAAATCCCGGAGTCATTGTTTCCCCTATTCGCCGTGTCCTCAGTCCTTGATCTCGAATGGTGGAGGATATGTTATCTGGTATTGCTGTTTATTGTGATTGAGTTGAGCCTTTCCCGAATACTATTCATACTTAAAATAAGAAGGCGACCTTATTAACAAAAATAAATTTTATGCTTGTCTTAATCTGTGCAGGGTAATTTCAGGTGGACAGTTCAGTCTGACATTGACAATACAGGTACCCGCTCCTGCCGAGGTATAACCTTTCAGATGATGATAATCCCAGTTGCCTGACCCCATACGACGTGGACACTTGGCATCCAGCGTGATCGGATAACCACCCGGTAAACAGATCTGTCCTCCATGTGTATGGCCAGAGAACATCACATCAAACCCGGCATGAGCGGCTTGTCGATAAATCTCAGGTGTATGTGAAAGCAGGAGCGACACGGCTTCTGAAGGGATATCGGATGCCGCTTTTTCTATATTATCGACACGAAAATAATGCGCATCATCAATACCTGCCAGATAAATACTGGCATCACCTGATGTAATTTGATGGGATTCATTGAGCAATATTTGCACGCCAGCCTCTTCCAGACCCGGTACCATTCTTATGCTGTCATGATTCCCCAGAACGGCATAAACAGGACCTTCCAGGTGCTCAAGAACACGTCGCATACCATTCATGGCAGCATCAATCGAACCACTGGTCTGCGCTCGATAATCACCCGTCAGAATACAGGCATTATATTCAAGGGGCTGAATCTTCTTGATCATGGCATTCATGGCTTCAGGATGCAGATCAACATGCAGATCACTTAAATGCAGCAGCGTATATCCATCAAAAGCTGATGGCAGGTGTGGAAGGAAAATATCATTGTTGACGAGCCGGTGTTTCAGACTGTTGTTGCGACCACGCCAGTAAAGGCCGCTGGCCTTGAGCGTGTATCGGATCATCGCATGGATGGAGTACCAGTTTTCGGGATGAAAAAAATTAAGCCCTCCACCAAAGACTTTGGGTTCAGCATCCTGTTCAATGCCCAATCTCTGTCTGGCATGCACCACACCAAGCCGTTTTTCGAGAGCCTGTTGAATATTATTGTCCATCATCTGATTCTAAATCTAAAATGTCATTCAAACAGGATATAGATCATTTATTATCAATAAATAACAACCGGGCATTTCTCAGGCGTTCTATTGATCAATAATGAGGTGGTTTTTCATCAACCGTTGCAGAACCATCAGAGGATGTGATCTCAGCGAGTTCTTTTGTCTGTTCAAGTAAATATTTGCAAGCTTCTTCCAGTTTTTCGAGCCTCTTTTGCTGCTCAAAAATAATTTTGTTGAGATCCTGGATCAAGTCTTCCTGATAAGCCTGCTTTGTTTCAAGTTCTACTATTCGTTTTTCACTCATGATCAAATTATACCCCCGTGAAAATAAAGTGGCATAGAGATTTTCCAGCCAGGGGTTTATGGTTTAGAATTTAAACACGTATAACTTTGCTGGAATTATTGAATGACGATTGTCAACCCACATGCTTAAACTGAAGATTCCACCTCCTGTATATATGTTACTCATTGCAGGTTTAATGTGGTTATTTGATAGATACCTGCCAATATTCGAGATCATTCCCACACCTTGGAACAAGATCGGTTTTTTACCCATCATTCTCGCTCTTTTTACAGATGGGTTGTCGATAGTACAATTTTTCCGTGTACAGACCACCGTCAACCCCATCCATCCTGAAAAGGCTAAAAAGCTGGTGACCTCCGGCCTGTATAAAGTCACCCGAAATCCCATGTACGTCGGTTTATTGTTACTGTTGATCGGGTGGGCGATCCTGCTGGGTAGTTTTTCGCCCTTCCTTTTATTACCCGTGTTTATATTCCTGATCACAATACAACAGATTATTCCCGAAGAAAAAATTCTGGAAGAAAAATTCGACCAGCAATACCTTGATTATAAAAAATCTGTCCGCCGATGGTTCTAAAAACCTGATCACATGGCCAAGAGAAGATTAAGCGATCAACAAAAAAGAAGGTTAAGTGAAAAAAGAAATGTAAAACTTGATCAGGAAAATTCGGGTGCCGAAGAAAAACCCGGTCTCGTGATCACAAACTTCGGGAAAAAAGTACTGATCGAATCAGAGGACGGTACTCAATATAAATGTTCTATTCGTCAACATCTGGGAAAACTGGTCGCGGGTGATCGGGTTTTCTGGCATCAAGATCAGGAACCATTCACTGGTGTTATCAGCCAGGTTCTGGAGAGAAAAACTCTTTTATGTCGACCGGGATTTCGAGGTGAGATCCGCATGATTGCTGCTAACATCACCCAGATCGGTATTGTTGTACCCATTCTTCCCGGCATCCACCCTGATATGATCGATCGATTCCTCGTGGCATCTGAACAAATCGATATACCCTCTTTTATTATTCTTAATAAAATCGATCTGGTTGAAGAAGACGATCATTGGGCAGCTATAGAGTCAATCCTGGAACCCTATTTCGAGCTTAAAATTCCCATTATTAAAACATCTAGTTATAAAGATCATGGACTGGATGAGCTACAGAAAATGTTGATTGATCAGACCAGCGTTTTTGTTGGAGCATCCGGTGCTGGAAAATCATCACTGATCAATTCATTGATTCCTGACCTGGAAATTCGGGTGGGTGAACTTTCTGAAGCGACAGGACTGGGCAGTCATACGACAAGTAACAGCATCCTCTATCATCTTCCAACCGGGGGTGATCTAATTGACTCACCGGGAATACGGGAATTTACGCCAAAGCCCTGTAGCCTGAGCGAACTGGAACAATACTACCATGACTTCGAACCATTCCTCGAGCAATGCAAATTTAGCAACTGTAGTCATACCCATGAGCCAGGATGTGCAATCACCAACGCCGTGGAAAATGGTCAGATCTCGGCACAACGATTAGATAGTTTTCATCGATTAGTAGAAGAGTTTCAGGCATAAAAAAACCGCATCCTGATTAGATCAGGATACGGTTTCAGGTATTACTTTTGAAAAAGTGCTAATTAAGCCGCTTTTTTAGCAGCCGTCTGTGCAGTTTTAACACCTGCTTCAACCCAACCAGTCAGCTCGTTTTTGTAGCTTTCAGCGATTTCCTGAGTTGAGCTTGCAATAGCCACAACTTTTTCGCCAGTTTCTTTAGCAACTTTAGTTTGAGCAGCAACCAGTTTTGCAGCATCTTTAGCTTCAGCCGTCAGTGAAACCTGTTTCTGGCCAGCTTCAAGAACGATGTTGAAGATTTCAGATTGCTTTTCGAACATTGCTTTTACAGCCTTCGTGTTGATGTCAGCCAGTGCTTTTACAGAATCAGCCGCTGTTTTGTTCATTTCAGTGATTTGTTTGATGAAATCGTTAGTCATGTTTATATCCTCTTTAAGATAGTTAATAGTTAATGATTTAAAAGTTATAATTGCTGCGTCGCAACAATTGTTGCAGTGCACAATACTCTTTTTAGCGACAATGTCAACACTTTCTTTAATTTTATTTTTTCTCTGAAACTCGGGACAATACAGGCTAAAATTACCCCTAATATTATGAATAGCCCTGATCCTCTTATTTCACCGGATTCATCAGACGAAGATCTGCTCGTCGATAATACCCTGCGTCCCCGCCAGCTTAAGGACTATATCGGCCAGTCTGACGTCTGCGATCAGATGGAGATCTTTATCCATGCGGCTAACAAACGCTCAGAATCACTGGATCACGTCCTGATCTTTGGTCCACCAGGGCTGGGGAAAACCACACTGGCACATATAATTGCTAACGAAATGGGCGTGAATATGCGACAAACCTCAGGCCCTGTTTTGGAAAGACCGGGGGATCTGGCGGCTCTACTGACCAATCTCGAACCCGGTGATGTGTTGTTTATTGACGAAATCCATCGCCTGAGTCCTGTAGTTGAAGAAGTTCTCTATCCTGCGATGGAGGATTTTCAACTGGATATTATGATCGGAGAAGGCCCTGCGGCACGTGCCATCAAACTGGATTTGCCACGTTTTACTTTGGTAGGTGCCACGACTCGTGCCGGATTACTCACCTCACCTTTACGCGATCGTTTCGGTATTGTGCAACGTCTTGAGTTTTATAAACCGGAAGATCTCACCCGTATTGTTACCCGATCAGCAAGAATCCTGGATGTTGAAATTGATAGCGAAGGATCAGTCGAAGTGGCAAAACGCTCACGTGGCACACCCAGAATTGCGAATCGACTATTACGACGGGTACGTGATTATGCCGAAGTCAAAGCCGATGGACTGATCAATGACGATATTTCAAAACGCGCACTGGATATGCTGAATGTCGATGCCCACGGCTTTGATATGATGGATCGGAAGGTATTACTGGCCATCATCCAGAAATTTGATGGCGGTCCGGTGGGCGTTGAAAGCATTGCCGCCGCGATTGGTGAAGAGCGGGGGACAATAGAAGATGTGATCGAACCATTTCTAATCCAGAAAGGTTTTATGATGCGGACACCACGGGGACGTGTTGCAACAAAAACTGCATGGCAGCATTTTGGCTTAACACCACCTGATCAGAGTGGCACAGAGCCTGATTTGTTTGACCACGATCCTTAGGTAATAAGTAAGACATAGATCACAAAATCAGACTGAATTATCATATCGACATGCTGTCTATATCGAATCACATACCTTGTGAATTTATAAGCAGGTCTTTCACTGGGGAAATGAATATAATAATGAACATTGATCAATCAGGGGACATTAATGGAAGCTGATCTTTCTATCGCCAGTCTAATTCTTGGTGCAAGCCTACTGGTAAAATTCGTCATGCTTGTCCTGTTGTTGGCATCGGTTGCCTCATGGACCATCATCTTTATGAAGCGACGACTCCTGGGCAGAGCCAAACGTGAGGCAAAAAATTTCGAAGATCGCTTCTGGTCCGTGGATGATCTGACCACACTCTATAACAGTGTTTCAAAACAGCGTAAAGAGCCAGAAGGTATGGCCAAGATCTTTGAGGCTGGTTTCAAAGAATTTGCGCGTCTGAAAAAACGAGGTGGGATTGATCCGGGTTCGATTCTTGAAGGATCACAACGAGCGATGCGCATCGCATTAACTCGTGAAGTAGATTCTCTGGAACACAGACTACCGTTTCTTGCGACTGTAGGGTCAGTGAGTCCTTACATTGGCCTTTTTGGAACCGTCTGGGGGATCATGAACTCCTTTCAGGCGCTCGGTAATACCAGTCAGGCGACACTGGCTATGGTTGCGCCCGGTATTTCAGAAGCGCTGATCGCGACAGCGATGGGCTTATTTGCGGCTATCCCGGCGGTGATCGGCTATAACCGATATTCAACCGACATTGATCGGCTCTATGGACAATACGATATGTTCCTCGAAGAATTTTCTTCTATTCTTCATCGCCAGGCTCATAGCTAGGACTCATCGCCAGAATATGAGACAAAGAAACCGAAAGAAGCTCATGGCCGACATCAATGTTGTCCCCTATATTGATGTCATGCTGGTTTTGTTGATCATCTTTATGATTACCGCTCCATTAGTCACTCAGGGGGTCAAAGTTGATCTGCCTCAGGCAAGCTCTGAACCTGTGCCACCCAGTGATTTAACGCCCTTAATGGTCACGGTCGATATTGACGGAAATTATTATGTAGAGCACGGTGAGAATCCTAAAAGCCCGGTCGACAATGAAACACTGATCGCAAAAGTTCAGGGGGTCATGAAATATAAACCTGAAACACCTGTCCTTGTCGGTGGTGATAGCAATGTTGCTTATGAAAAAGTCATTAAACTGATGAGTCTGTTACAAAGTGCAGGCGTACCGGGCGTCGGTTTATTAACTGAACCAGTAGAATGAAACTACGATTTAATGGAACACAGGGTTTTATCCTGGCCGTGCTGATACACCTGCTGGTCATCGGCTTGCTGCTGTTTAATTATGATTTTGAGAAGTCTGTCAAACCTCAACCCTCTGATGCTGAACCAAAAGTTATGGAAGCTGTCGTTATAGATCAGAGTAAGATTAAGGCCGAGGTTCAAAAACTCAAAGAAGCTGAGAAAAAGAAACAGGCCGAAGAGGAAAAACGCAAACAAGAGGCTATCGAGACTGAAAAGAAACGTAAAGAAGAAGAAAAAAAACTCGAAGAACTGAAACAAAAACAGAAAGAGCTCGAACAGAAACGTAAACAGGAAGAAGAAAACCTGAAAAAAGTCGAACAAGAACGAGTTCGCCAGGAACAGGAAAAACAAAAACTGGAGCAGGAACGTTTATTACTGGAAGAACAGAAACGCAAAGAAGCAGAACAACAGGCCAAACTTGAAGCCGAAAAGTTAAAACAGGAAGAAGAGGCCAGGAAAAAAGCCGAAGAGCAGCGTCTGAAAGAAGCGGAAGAAAAAAGGTTAGCGGAAGAAGAACGGCTGAAAAAAGAAGCCGAGGCTGAGAAAAAGCGTCAGCAAGAAGAGGCACAAAAAAAGGCTGAAGAAGAGAAAAAACGTAAAGAGGAAGAGGCACGCAAAAAAGCCGAGGCGGAAGAAAAACGCAAAGCGGAAGAAGCTCAAAAACGCCTGGAAGCAGAAATGGCGGCTGAAGAAGCTGCCAGAGCCAAAGAAATCGCTAGCAGCTTTTACGGTAAAATAGCAGCACAGGTGGAACGTAATTTTAATACTAGTGGTCTGGAACCTGGCCTGCAATGCGTACTGGAAATCAAGATGGTACCCGGTGGAGATGTTGTTAGTGTTAAAGTCATTGAATCAAGCGGTGATGCCCGTTTTGATCGCCAGGCCGAAATCGCCGCACAAAAAGCTTCACCGTTACCAGTACCAGATGATATAAAGATTTTTAATCAATATTTAAGAACTGTCAGGTTCAGATTTAACCCGGGATAATTCGATGAAAAAACTTTTTTTTATTTCACTGACATTTTTCAGTTTATTTCTGATCAGATCTGCAATGGCAGAAGAAATAATGACCATCGAGATCACGAAGGGCGTTGAACATGCCATTCCGATTGCCATTGTGCCATTCGAGTCATCAGGTGATCTGCCGGAAGATGTCACCAGAATCATCACCGAAGATCTGGAAAGCAGTGGTTATTTCAAGACCATGCCGGTTACCGATATGCCTGCTCAACCACATGATTTCCCAAGCATCATGTTCGATGACTGGAAAAGAATGGGGATGGATAATCTGGTGGTTGGGAAGGCCACAAAAACGGCAGCGGGGGCTTATGCGATCGAATTCCGATTAGCTGATGTTTATAAAAGCTCGCAACTGACCGGGCTACGAGTCATGGCGAAAGGCAATAACTTGCGCTTTGTTGCTCATCAGATCGCAGACGTGATCTACGAAGAACTGATCGGTGAACCCGGTGCCTTTGCGACCCGAATTACTTACATTACGGTTAAAAAGATTGGCAATAAAAAGCGTTACCAGTTAGAGATGGCCGATGCTGATGGCTACAATCCTGTGATTTTACTGGAATCTTCACAGCCGATCTTGTCACCGGTCTGGTCTCCAAATGGGCGACAAGTGGCTTATGTGTCCTTTGAAAAAGGTAACTCGGCAATCTACGTGCAAACCATCTCAACCGGTCATCGCAAGAGTGTCTCGTCGGGCCGGGGAATTAATAGTTCACCAGCCTGGTCACCAGATGGTTCAAAACTGGCCATGACACTTTCAAAAGACGGAAACCCGGAAATTTACATTAAAAATCTACGCACCAATCAACTAACGAGGATCACCAATAATCGGGCAATCGACACAGAAGCCTGTTTTTCACCAGACGGGGGCACGCTGGTTTTTACTTCCGATCGCGGTGGCAGCCCACAGATTTATCAGGTTCCAGTATCGGGTGGTACAGCTCAACGATTGACCTTCAGTGCGGGTAAATATAATGCTGGAGCCAGCTTTTCTCCCGATGGAAAAATGCTGACAATGGTTCATCGAGGCAATGCCGGATACCAGATCGCTGTCATGGATATGGGTTCCCATCAACTGGATATTCTTACCAACGGGCGTTTAGACGAGGCACCCAGCTTTGCGCCGAATGGCAAGATGATTATTTACTCAACTGTCAGCGGTGGGCGCTCGGAATTGGCTGCTGTATCCGTCGATGGAAAAATACACAAACGCCTTGCCGTTCGTGGTAGTGAAGTAAGAGAGCCGGCCTGGGGGCCATTTATAAAATAAGTGGTAAGATCTGCTTATTAAACTTGATAAAGGGGGAAGTAATGAAAATTTTAATTAATGTGATTAAAGCCGTAGCATTCATAATACCTGTAATTTTACTATCAGCCTGTGGTGGATCTGAAAGCGTTACCAAATCTGATGAGTCTGTGGCAACGGTTGAAGATCGCAGTATTGGTGAGGGTGAAGATGGAACGATGAGCCACGGCACAATGGATTCAGCTGGTTTTGATTCCAGCGATTTAAATGATCCTGACAGTCCCCTTTCGATTCGTGTCATTTATTTCGAATATGATAGTGATACTGTCCTTGCGGATTATCGTCCGGCTGTAGAGGCTCATGCTGCCTACCTGGCCAGCCATCCTGAGACAGTGATCACACTGGAGGGGCATGCCGATGAACGTGGTTCACGAGAATATAACCTTGCACTGGGTGAGAGACGTGCGAATGCCCTGAAACAACAGATGGTCTTAATGGGTGCATCTCCTGATCAGATTACAACCGTCAGTTATGGTGAAGAACGACCTGCAGAAGATGGCCATGACGAAGAAGCTTATAGCCTTAATCGACGTGCCGAAATTGTTTATTGATGATTTGCTTACCTGAATAAGACGATAGAAGAAAAGGAATGATTAGAAAAAAAAGTGTTTTATTACTGACCTTATTGTTGACCAGTCATTCTCTGTACGCCGGAGCGTCAGAAGAGGAGATCCAGTCACGACTGTCGAAACTTGAGCGGATGGTCGATAACAGAGGTTTGTTAAACCTTCTTGAAGAAATCGAAGGTCTGAAGCAGGAAGTACGTGAATTGCGTGGTGAGATCGAACAGCAGGCTTATACAATTGATCAGATGAAAAAGCGACAACAAAATCTGTATGACGATCTGGATCAACG
>JALSSM010000347.1 GCA_026984275.1 Gammaproteobacteria bacterium | reverse complement strand
TGGAAAAGAATCTGGTATGAGGGTAACACTCATCCTCTCAGCCTTCTCCTGGCACCTGCAGGATGGTTGTTCTGTCTGATCGCTTTTCTCCGCAGGCGAGCTTATTCCAGTGGTCTTTTATATTCAAATAAACTTCCCGTTCCAGTCTTTATCGTAGGAAATATTGCGATCGGTGGCACAGGGAAAACACCTCTGGTCATCTGGTTGGTCAACTTTCTGAAAAAACAGGGACGAAATCCGGGTGTGATTAGCCGAGGATATGGAGGAGAATCACAACAATGGCCTCAGCATGTCAGCCCAGAGAGTGCCCCAGCCCTGGTTGGTGATGAACCCGTTGTCATAGCACGAAACGCAGATTGCCCGGTTTATGTGTCACCTGACCGTTTTGAAGCCGGGAAACGTTTACTGGAAAAATATAGATGTGACATTATTGTTTGTGATGATGGCTTACAACATTATTCACTCCAAAGAGATTATGAAATCTGTGTTATAGATGGAAAAAGAAGGCATGGTAATGGCCGATGTCTGCCATCGGGTCCGCTTAGAGAACCTCTCTCAAGGTTACGATCTGTGGATGCGATTGTCTGTAATGGGACGAATGAGGCTGGAGAGTTTCCAATGACGTTTGAACCTGTAGAAATTATACAGATGAATGGTCATCGTTCTAAATCATTTGATGATTTCCTGGCGGGGGAAGTGCATGCTGTTGCAGGTACAGGCAATCCTGATCGTTTTTTTGATACCTTACGCGATCAGGGGTTGAATATTATCGAACATCCATTTGATGATCATCATAAATATACCGCATCTGATTTCGATTTCGACGATGAAAATCCGGTGATCATGACTGAAAAAGATGCGGTAAAATGTCAACAGTTCGCAAAAGAACATCATTGGTATTTGTCAATTGAGGCAAAGCTACCTGAAATATTTGAACAACGTATAATCAATATGCTGAAAAGTATTTAAGGAGACTCTGATCAGGTCATCACAGCCTGAATTCAACCCGATTTGTCCAGAGCTTCCTTAAGAGATAAATATTATGGATAAAAAACTACTCGATATACTCGTTTGCCCGGTGACTAAAGGGCCTTTGATTTATGATAAAAAGAAATCTGAGTTAATCTCTTTATCGGCAAAACTCGCCTATCCGATCAGGGATGACATTCCGGTCATGCTGGAAGATGAAGCACGCACGCTTAGCAGTGATGAAGTAGACTCATATAGAAAAAAATAGTGTCTTATTACATTATTATTCCCTCACGATATCATTCGACACGGCTTCCGGGTAAGCCATTGCTCGATATTAATGGAAAACCTTTAATTCAGCATGTTTATGAATGCGCTATAAAGAGTTCTGCCCGAGAGGTGATCGTTGCGACGGATGATGAAAGGATTGAAAAAGTCGCGCAGGGTTTTGGGGGCCGGGTTTGTATGACCCGACATGATCATCGTTCAGGAACCGATCGCTTATCTGAAGTTGTTGATCAATTAGGTTTGAGCGACGATGAGATTATTGTAAATTTACAAGGTGATGAGCCGATGATGCCAGGTATTTTGCTAGAGCAGGTTGCTAAGTCTTTACAAAATTCTCCTGTAGCCTCTATTTCTACATTGTGTGAACCCATTACCTTATCAAAAGATGTTTTTGACCCGGATATCGTAAAAGTCATTGTTGATCACTCTGGCCACGCACTCTATTTTAGCCGGGCACCGATTCCCTGGCTGCGTGGGGAGTATGAACATGCTGCACAGGAAAAGATCAAGGATGAGCTGCCTGGAAATTGTTTTCGTCATATTGGACTGTATGCTTATCGTACAGATTTTCTTAAAACTTACCCACAGCTGGAAACCTGTCAGATTGAACAGCAGGAATCGCTTGAGCAGCTTCGTGCTCTATACCATGGCTATCGGATCAGAGTTGATATTGCGCAAGAATCT
>JALSSM010000346.1 GCA_026984275.1 Gammaproteobacteria bacterium | reverse complement strand
ATAAGCCTCAATACTTTTTGGCAGATTCAGGTGCGCGACAAAACGCACGTCAGGTTTATCAATGCCCATACCAAACGCGATAGTGGCAACGATAATCACCCCTTCTTCACGTAAAAAGCGTTGCTGATTTTTCTGCCTTATTTCCTGTGGCAATCCTGCATGATACGGTAGTGCGACCCTGCCCTGATCAGATAGCCATTCTGCTATCGATTCAACTTTTTTTCGTGACAAACAATAGACAATGCCGGCATCATGCGGATGATTTTCTTCAAGAAATCGCCAAAGCCTTTGCTTGGGATTATTACCTTCCGAAATAGCGTAGTTGATATTAGGACGATCAAAACTATTGATATAAACGCTGGCATTTTCCAGCTTAAGTTGTGAGATGATTTCATCACGGGTGCGTTGATCAGCTGTAGCCGTCAGTGCAATTCTGGGGATCGATGGATATCTTTCATGCAGGATTTTTAGTTTTTGATATTCTGGTCGGAAATCATGTCCCCATTGAGAAACACAGTGCGCTTCATCAATGGCAAAAAGAGAGCGCTGTGAACGATCCAGTAAACCCAGCATCTGTTCAGTCAATAACCTTTCCGGTGCAACATACAGTAGATCAAGTTCATTATTGATCAATTGTTGTTCGATTCTTTGAGATTCATTCAGGCTCAGACTGGAGTTAAGAAATTCAGCTCTAACGCCAAGTTGTCGCAATGCATCTACCTGATCCTGCATCAGTGCTATCAGAGGTGAAATAACGATGGTTGTACCTTCAAGAACTATCGCCGGGATCTGAAAACACAAGGACTTACCCCCACCTGTAGGCATCAAAACCAGAACATCTTTCCCGTCCAGTAAATCCTGGATAATTTCCTGTTGAGAATGACGGAACTGATCGTAACCAAAGGTGGTCTTTAAAGTTTCTTGTGCACGTTGCATTCAGGCAGGCATTTTTAACTGAAAAGAAGTTGATTATGACTCAAAAAAAAGAGCTGTGCATCTTGTGATACACAGCCCATACGATAAGGAGGTTTTCTAATTTCTGGCTTCTGAGTCTCCTTAATAATATTGGGGAGATTCGTAAGCTTTTTGTTCCTGACCTTCGACGATAGGTTTAACAAATATCTCGACTCGACGGTTCAATTGACGTCCTGCTTCTGTCTCATTCGTGTCACGAGGTTCAGTTTCGCCTCGTCCTTCTGTACGTAGCCTGTCATACGGCACACCGTGACTTGTCAGGTAATTACCCACAGACTGTGCACGACGTTCTGAGAGCGCCTGATTATAGGCATCAGAGCCAATGCTATCTGTATGACCGATAACATGGACTACAGTGCGATCATATTTTTGCAGCACTTCAGCCAATTTATCCAGGGTCGGATAAAATGCGGGTTTTAATGTGTCTTTACCAAAATCAAATGAGACTTCACTATTAACACTCAACTTCAGCGTATCATCCTTCATCCGCTCAATTTCGATATCGTGTTGCTGTTGTTCTCTGGCCAGTTCGGCTTCAAACTCGGCCTGCTGTTTATCCATATAATGACCAACAGCTCCA
>JALSSM010000345.1 GCA_026984275.1 Gammaproteobacteria bacterium | reverse complement strand
GTATATTGTGGGAGTCGTGTTTATAATCTCCCCTGTGGATAACAATCTTATAAGAAACTGGATGCTCAGGCGACAACCTTTTTTACTTTTCCTCTTAATGACGATTGTCAGTGGTTGTTCCGAACCACCTTGGAATAATCCTTATCCGGCCGACCAGGATCAGGCATTGATTCTTTATGATCATTTTGCCGAACGTCCCAAGCACCTCGATCCGGTTCGTTCTTATAGTTCGAATGAATACCTGTTTCTGGGGCAGATCTACGAACCACCCTTACAGTATCACTTTCTCAAGCGACCATATGAGTTGACGACACTGACGGCGACTGAAATGCCGAAAGTTACTTTTTTGGATAAGGACGAAAATGAGCTGCCAGAGGATACGGAGCCTGATCAGATTGCCTGGACGATTTACCGGATCACGATAAAGTCTGGTATCAGGTATCAACCCCATCCTGCTTTCGCTCAAAATGGAGAGGGTGAGTTTTTGTACCATTCACTGAGTGAAGATGATCTGGAAGATATCCATACCTTAAGTGATTTTTCAGAAACAGGCAGCCGTGAATTGATCGCAGATGATTATGTTTACGAGATCAAACGCATGGCGCACCCGGCAACCCATTCTCCGATTGCCAGCCTGATGGCGGAATATATCGTTGGCTTAAAAGAGCTGGCTGCGGAACTGAGGCGTGAATATAAAGCTGAGGACAAGACCTTTATCGATTTACGCAAGGTTTCCATGGAAGGTGTTCGAGTGGTTGATCGTTATACCTATGAGATAAAACTAAAGGGCAAATATCCGCAGTTTATTTACTGGCTATCCATGTCCTTTTTTGCTCCCATGCCGTGGGAAGCTGATCAGTTTTACTCACAGGCGGGTATGGAAGACAAAAATATTTCGCTGGACTGGTATCCGGTGGGAACAGGGCCATTCATGTTAACCGAGAATAATCCGAACCGGCGCATGGTGCTGTCAAAGAATCCCAATTTTCATGGTGAATTTTATCCCACAGAAGGAGAGCCAGAGGATCAGGAAAGGGGATTACTGGTCGATGCGGGCAAACAGCTTCCTTTTATTGAACAGGCGATCTATTCGTTGGAAAAAGAGTCTATCCCTTCCTGGAACAAATTCCTGCAGGGATATTATGATACGTCCGGTGTTGATTCCGACAGTTTTGATCAGGCCGTGCAATTTGGTGCTCAAGGCGATGCACAGCTCACCGAGGATATGCAGGAAAAAGGCATTAAGCTGCTGACCGCCGTGACGACTTCAACCTACTACATGGGCTTCAATATGCTGGACGATGTGATTGGTGGTCGTTCAGAACGGCATCGCAAGTTACGCCAGGCCATTTCTATTGCCGTCGATTATGAAGAATATATTTCCATTTTCGCCAATGGTCGTGGCGTGCCTGCTCAGGGACCGATACCACCGGGAATTTTTGGCAGTAAAGAAGGAGAAGAAGGTATTAACCCGGTCGTGTATGAATGGGACCGAGGTAAACCCAGACGCAAGTCGATTGAGGTTGCCAGACAACTGATGGTTGAAGCCGGTTATCCTGGTGGCCGAGATGAAAAAACGGGTAAACAACTGATCCTGTATTTTGACAGTACGGGTGGTGGCCCAGGTAGTAAGGCGTTGCTGGACTGGTTGAGTAAGCAGTTCGAGAAATTGGGGATTCAGTTAGTGATCAGGGCAACGGATTACAATCGTTTTCAGGAAAAGATGCTCAAAGGAACAGCACAGATCTTCCAATGGGGCTGGAATGCAGATTATCCTGATCCGGAAAATTTTATGTTTCTGCTTTATGGTCCCAATGGCAAGGTTGAACACAAGGGTGAGAATGCATCCAATTACAGCAATCCAGAATTTGATGCGCTATTTGAGAAAATGAAAAATATGGATAACAGTCCTGAACGACAGGCTGTGATCGATGAAATGGTAGCCATCTTGAGAGAAGATGCGCCGTGGCTATGGGGCTGGCATCCGGTGGCTTTTTCTTTGCATCATGGCTGGTACACAAATGCCAAACCAAACCTGATGGCAAATAACACTCTGAAATATAAACGTATTGATCCGATTTTGCGTAGCGAAAAACGCAAGGCCTGGAACCAGCCGGTTTTATGGCCATTAAAATGGTTGGCTTTGTTATTTGTGCTGTCTTTAATTCCTGCCGTGGTTATCTGGTGGCGTAAAGAGAGGGCGACGGCTTTATGATGGCGTACATTATTCGTCGAACCCTGTACGCGATCCCGATCCTGATTGGGGTGAACGTATTGACTTTCGTATTATTTTTCGTGGTTAACAGCCCTGATGACATGGCGCGCATGCAGCTGGGTGAAAAACGCCTGACAGAGGAGGCGATTCAGTCCTGGAAAGAAGAACGTGGTTATGACAAACCACTCCTTTTCAATCATCAGGAACAGGGGTTTGGAAAGGTAACCGAGACTATCTTTTTCAAAAAATCCGTACGACTTTTTTTGTTTGATTTTGGTCGATCAGATAGTGGGCGTGATATCAGTCAGGATATAAAGCAACGTATGTGGCCAAGCCTGGCGATTGCGATCCCGGGTCTGATCATTGGACTGCTGGTTAATATCTCCTTTGCATTGTTGATCGCATTTTTTCGAGGTACTTATCTGGACATTACCGGGGTCGTTTTGTGTGTCATTCTGATGTCCATCTCGGGATTATTTTATATTATCGGTGGTCAGTTTCTGGTGGGCAAGCTGATGAATCTGGTGCCGATCTCCGGTTATGATTCAGGCTTTGAAGCGATCAAATTTCTGATCCTGCCGGTGCTGGTTGGACTGATTGGCGGAATCGGATCGGGCACTCGTTGGTATCGAACGATTTTTCTTGAGGAGATTGGTAAGGACTACGTACGTACTGCCCGATCAAAAGGGTTATCCGAGCGTCTGATCATGTTTCGTCATGTGCTGAAGAATGCCATGATCCCGATCTTGACCGGTGTGGTAGTCATTCTTCCATTACTCTTTATGGGTAGCCTGATCACAGAGTCATTTTTTGGTATTCCTGGTCTTGGCAGTTATACGCTGGATGCGATCACCAGTCAGGATTTTGCCATCGTTCGATCGATGGTTTTCCTGGGTTCAGTGTTGTACATCATCGGCCTGCTGCTGACGGATATTTCCTATACATTGGTTGATCCCAGAGTGAGGTTGCAATAATGCCAGTTATCCTCTGGACTGACGGACTGATCTTTTTATTATTGTTCATGGTGATCATGTTCGTTTTCCATGTGCGCCGCCATGAACATCTGCGACGTCCCTGGCGTACAGTACTGCGTAGTCGTGTGGCCATGGCTTCAGCGGTGATCCTGTCGATCTATTTACTGATCGGTTTACTTGATTCTTTACATTTTCACCCGAAACTTGAAAATCCCAAAGATGGGGTGACTCAATATTCAAGCCAGATAAAAAGTGTCTTTGATGTGGTTGTCAGTCATTTACAGGAAAATGATGAGAAGACCTATTCCGCGCCATTTGCGGCTTATCAATACAGCAAGGAAACCATTGAGAAGGAAGATGGCAGCACTGTACGTGAATATCCACGGCTGGAATTCGGAGGTGCCCATCTGGCCGATCCCGAAATCGAAAAAAAATCGGATATCATTCATATTATTCTGAAATCCAGTTTCAAATCTTTGCTGGTTTTTTTCTTATTGTGTTTGTTTGTGCTCTGGCGCATTGCGAAAAATAAAGGTTGGTTGATCAGGGATACATTAAGCTCAATTATACGAGGCCAAACGGAAGCACCCTGGTTTGTGATTCTATTTACGCTGGGTTTCAGTCTCTGGTTCTTGTTGACAGCGTGGGATCTCAGCCATTTTTATCATATCTTCGGGACGGATAAAGTTGGGCAGGATGTTTTTTATCAGGCCATGAAAAGTATTCGCACCGGGTTGATCATCGGTACACTTACAACACTCGTGATGCTGCCTTTTGCCGTGTTAATGGGTATTTCCGCTGGTTATTTTCGTGGCTGGGTAGATGACATTATTCAGTATATTTATACCACGTTGAATTCTATCCCCGGTGTGCTATTGATTGCGGCATCGATTCTGATGTTGCAGGTCTATATGTCGAATAATGCGGAAGAATTTACCAGCCTGGCGGCGCGATCAGACATGCGTCTGTTGTTTCTGTGTATTATTCTGGGTGTTACCAGTTGGACGGGACTCTGTCGCCTGTTACGTGGTGAAACCATGAAGTTGCGTGAAGTCGATTATATTCAGGCTGCGCAGGCTTTTGGTGTCGGTAATATGACCATTATCATGCGGCACATTTTACCAAATGTGATGCATATAATTTTGATTTCAGTGGTGCTTGATTTCAGTGGACTGGTGCTGGCAGAGGCCGTGTTGTCTTATATCAATATCGGTGTTGATCCCAGTATGAACAGCTGGGGAAATATGATCAATAGTGCGCGTATGGAAATGGCGCGAGAACCGATCGTCTGGTGGTCGTTAGTCGCTGCTTTTGTGTTTATGTTTGTATTAGTTTTGGCGGCTAATTTGTTTTCAGATGCCATCAGAGATGCCTTTGACCCTCGACTAAGAGAAAGAGAAGAATGAGCCAGAAAAATAGCGATAAAATAAAACTACCTGCTGATAAAGAACTGACGATGCGTGTGGTACCGATGCCAAAAGATACTAATTACGGGGGTAGTATTTTTGGAGGGTATATCTTTTCTCAGATCGATATCGCAGCGAGTATTCCTGCAATAAAACGGGCAAAAGGACGTGTCGCTACTGTGGCGGTAAATTCAATCGAATTACACCAGGCCGTTTTTGTTGGCGATATTCTGAGTCTTTATGCCCACGTTTCGAAAGTGGGGCGGACATCGATTACAGTGGATGTTGAAGTTTATGCCGAACGTAATGCGGTTGATCCACAGGTCGTTAAAGTCACACAGGCACAATTGACGTTTGTTGCGTTGGATGAAGATCGAAAACCACGTCTGGTTCCACCTCTGGATGATGGAGATCCTTCATGACAGAAGTTCTATTGGAAATTTCTGATCTGAAAGTCAGTTTTGGATCAACGCCAGCAGTTGATGGTATCGATCTTGTGATCAATCGAGGAGAAACTTTTGTGCTGCTCGGTGAGTCTGGATGCGGAAAATCTATTTCCGCCATGAGTATTATGCGGTTGTTACCCAATTCAGCAAAAATAGAATCAGGAAAGGTTGTGCTTGATGGCGAAGATTTGTTGCAACTACCAGAGTCAGAAATGCGCCAGATCCGTGGTGGTAAGGTCGGTATGATCTTTCAGGAACCGCAGACTTCACTTAATCCTGTTATGACGATTGGCGATCAGATCGCTGAATCTCTGAGCTGGCATAAAAAAATTAAGGGAAAGACAGCACGTGGGCGAGTGATCGAATTGTTGGATTCTGTCGGTATCACTGAGCCTGATCGACGTTATGATGAATACCCCCACCAGTTCTCAGGTGGTATGAAACAGCGGGTCATGATCGCGATGGCGTTGGCTGGAGAACCCGAGTTATTGATTGCTGATGAGCCTTCAACAGCGCTGGATGTAACGATTCAGGCACAGGTTCTGGATCTGTTATTAAAATTGCAAAAAGAACGAAATATGGCGATTTTATTCATCACACATGATCTGGGAGTGGCTGCAAAAATGGCTAATCATGTGGGTGTTATGTATGCTGGAAAAATCGTTGAAACGGCTCCACGTAATCAATTTTTCAAAAAGCCAAAACATCCTTACTCGCAAAAATTATTTGATGCATTACCCAGTAAGATTAAGCGTGAGCAGGAAGAGCTAAATCAAAAAACTGATCAGGATAAAAGTGTGTTGTTGGAAGTTAAAAATCTTGATGTACATTTTCCGATCAAAACTGGTTTTTTCAAAAAAGTAACCGGTTATGTTAAAGCGGTCAACAACATATCCATGACCCTGGAAAGAGGACAGACGATTGCTATGGTGGGCGAATCGGGTAGCGGTAAAACCACTTTTGGGAAAGGTGTTCTGCAACTGATCAGACCGACTAATGGTTCGGTATTGTTTGAAGGAACGGATCTGGCAAGCTTGAGTCCTGCCGAGTTACGTAAACGTAGAACAGATATCCAGATCATCTTCCAGGATCCTTATTCTTCAATGAATCCACGCATGATCGTTGGCGATATTATCGAAGAAGGTATGATCGCGCAGAAGATTGGTAAGACAAAAAAGGAACGTTTAAAAAGAGTTGAAGAATTACTGGAGCAGGTAGGGTTGGAAAAAGAACATCGTTTACGTTATCCGCATGAGTTTTCTGGTGGTCAGCGACAGCGGATCTGTATTGCTCGTGCGCTGGCGGTTGATCCGAAACTGATTATTTGTGATGAACCGACCAGCGCGCTGGATGTGTCGGTTCAGTCGCAGATTTTGACCTTATTGAAAGATCTGCAAAATCGTCTTGGATTAACCTATCTGTTTATCACTCATAATTTGGGCGTTGTGGAATATATTGCACATAAGGTGGCCGTTATGTACCAGGGAGAAATTGTAGAATATGGTGATGTTGAGCAAGTGCTCTATCATCCTCAACATGCTTATACTCAGAAGCTGCTGGCGGCCATTCCTGTTATCGAAACGGGCACATGAGTGAGCTGACTACTGATCTTGCGCCGCTTGTCACAGCCCTCTCATTTGCGGCAAAGAAGCATCGTCATCAGCGTCGTAAGGATGTAGAAGCGTCACCCTATATCAATCATCCAATTGATTTAATCAATGTGCTGGTCAATGAGGCGGGAGTAACTGACTTGACGGTGCTCATTGCTGCTATCTTGCATGATACGGTGGAAGATACAGAAACCAGTTTCGAAGAACTGGAAACAATCTTTGGTAAAAAGATCGCAGATATTGTTCAAGAATTAACCGATGACAAACGTTTTCGTAAGGAGAAGCGTAAGCAATTGCAGATCGACAATGCAGCCAGAGCCAGTTATGAGGCTCGGTTGGTGAAATTAGCTGACAAGATCTGTAACCTGCGAGATATGGATGTCTCACCTCCTGCGGGTTGGGATCTTGACCGACGGCGAGAATACTTCGACTGGTGTCTGGCCGTGATTGATCAGGTCCGGGGCACGCATGGGCAACTAGAAAATCTTTTCGACGAGGCTTACTCAAAAAAACCGTAGTGCTGACGATAACTATAGGAGCGGATTGTATCCGCGATTATGATTAATTCACGGATACAATCCGCTCCTGCGAGAAATTAAAATGTCAGATCAATCGTCAGTTTTAGAAAACCCTAAATGGCAAACTAACAGAATTCT
Organism: Gammaproteobacteria bacterium; assembly: GCA_026984275.1. Taxonomy (GTDB): domain Bacteria; phylum Pseudomonadota; class Gammaproteobacteria; order CAJXQU01; family CAJXQU01; genus CAJXQU01. Next base: position 1,883 of record JALSSM010000345.1, on the reverse strand, counting down.
TTCCAGTACAGGAAGCCAGTACAAATATCTCTGGTTTTTTGCGATCTTCTGGAATACCTTTGTCTGGTTTGCGATCATTCTGGGAGGCGAGAATATCCTCAAGGCGTTTGAGGAAAGCCCGGTTTTCTATCTCTTTGTTACCTTTCCTTTTATCGGATTATTCATTATCTACCAGGCAATCAAAGAAACGATTGCCTGGAGGAAATTTGGAGAAACACCTCTGACGATGGATCCATTCCCCGGTCAACTAGGTGGTATTATTGGCGGCTATGTTGATGTACCGATTCCTTTTGATGCCACTCATCAGATTAAGGTCTCACTGAGCTGTGTACATCACTTCATTAAAAGAAGTGGTGGTGAAACAGAAAGTATCAGAGAGATCCTCTGGCAGGATAATTCTTCTGTTCGTAGCAAGATCTCAGCAACAGGAAGCCGTATTCATTTTGAATTCCAGCCGCCGCCGGATTTACCAGCGAGTGAGTCAGACAGCAAAGATTATCATAGCTGGAATGTACAGATTAGTTTGCCACTGGAGGGTCTTGATTTCGAACGTATATTTACGATTCCTGTGATCAAGGCCAGTGAACAGGCAATTGTATCATCATCCAGATATACAAGATCATCCATCGATCAGGTTAGCCAAACAACAGTTGGTTCTGATTTGGCTATTCCCCGGATCAGTATAGTTTCAGGTGGAACTCGATTTTTCTATCCACAATATCGAAATAAAGGAATGGGTGTGGGGTTGATGGGCGCCGGGATATTTCTATCGGTTTTTCTCTGGTTTATGTACCAGGAATTTACTGATTTTTTACCCATGACTTCAATGGTGTTTTTTGGTTTTTCTGAACTAATCTCGACTGCTGTATTTATCTTTGGGGTTTATATGATTAGCAATACTTTGACAGTTGATGTTGGAGTGTCAGGCATCAAAATTCGGCATAAACTGTTTGGATTTGATTTTGGCGGAGAGATTGAACGATCAATGATTGCCGATTTCATCGTAGAAAAAAGCGGATCGTTCAGTGATGGAAAATCTTCACGCGTCTGGTATAGCCTGACGCTGATTCAGAAGAATGGTAAAGAATCTACCGTTGGTGATACGCTTGAAGGATTCAGTCATGCACAAACTGTTCGACAAAAGATGATCGATGCGCTGGGTCCTGGCTGGATAGCATCTGAAATCCCGGAAAAACAAAACCGTGTAACTGATCAAGAACTTCCCTTTCTGGCCAAAGTCACGCTAAAAACCTTGCAAAAGGTTTTTTCGTTGTTAGTTCCTGCTGCACTGATTTATGACTTTCGAGAACCGTTTTTTCAAATAGTTCAATTTGTGGGGACTCTGCTTTGACAGAAAAACATGATCTCCAATGGGATAGACCTTTTTTTGTCACCTGAAATGTTAATACTTGTGGCAATTGTCTAATTTTAAAGGTTTTATTTTTCCATATTGAATAGACTTACCCGTCACGCGATCACCAATACAAGAGGGGTAAGGGATGTCGTGCGCTAATAAGAGTAACTCTCCCGGGCTTTTTATAAGCCTTTTATTCATCATCATTTCGACTGTTGCACACGCGACACCATCTGATCTGGCTGATCTCAGCATGCAGGATTTGATGCGCCTGAATATCCGTGAAAAGCCACTGGATGATGTTAAAGAACGTTGGTCTGTGGAATATAGTTTCCGTCAGCTATATCTTGATGGATATCAGATGGATGATCGTTCTGCAGGGTTGATGGAGATTCTTTTTACACCGGGTGAAATGCGTACTGATAGAAATTTTCCCGTTGTTCCAACCAAATCAACCCAGAATGTTTGTTCATTCGATATTGGCTACCGGCTCAATAATAACCTTAAATTTTCATTATCCGTCCCTTTT
>JALSSM010000344.1 GCA_026984275.1 Gammaproteobacteria bacterium | reverse complement strand
CGAAGCAACAAAAGTGAGTTGCTCAAAATCAGCTTTTACTGGTTGATTTGACAACAGGTAGGGAATACTGATCATGCCACTGATCAGATCATTTTCGATCTGTAGTTCCCATGTTTTCTTACTGCTTCTACCTGTAATATGGTTTCTTTTGAAAGTTTGTCCAGCAGCTTTCAGGTGTTCAACAGTGAGATCAAATTTCAATAAATTTTCTTCGGGAGAAGACGGGTTTTCATGCAGTGTTGAGTACTTCTTAATAAAACCAGACCATGCTGAAAGGTCAAGCGTTTTTATAGTTCCATTCGCTACAATCAAATGTTCACTGCCAAGACCTTCTTTTATTTTTCCCTGACCGAAATGGAGACTGATATTTTGTAAGCCAGTCTTATTACTATCCACTGATCCAAGTTCGATATTCCCCTGAACAATTTCACCATACGCAAACCTGATCTGACGTTTTGGTGCTTTTGATAATGTTGTGGATATCCTTAGAGGGCGTTCCTGATTGGAAAGTTTACCCATTGGATCAGGTGCATGAATACTCAACCCTTTTAAGTCTGACGTAATAATCAGACCAGTTATCGCATCAGGATCTCCAATACCAGAGGGTAAAGAGAGCTGTGCCTGCCAGCTGGTCGTACCCCGGATTGATTCAAGAACTTTCAAATCATTGCGTGACATCCCCAATTGTATCAAACGGTTAGTAATATAGTTTTTATCCGCCAGCCCGATGAGGCGAACATCTGATTTCGGATTTTCATCACTTTTATCAATATCAAGATCGATACTGATCGCGCTTTCATACAAGCGTGCTTTTAAATCCTTACCCTGCCAGCGGTTCTGGTCGAAGATAAAATGCCCACTCAATGCTTTTAATTCAATATCCAGTGACTTAAGCAACAAGGTATTTTTTTTCAGATGAATGATCCCTTCAACTTTCGATGAATGGGCATCAGATAATGGTATGTCCAGATTAAGATCCAGATCCAGTATGCCACTGATTTTAAGATGGCTTAATTGTTTACCGATGGTCTTTTTGAGTGGACTGTGATTGATGAAATGAAGACCATCTTGCATCTGGCCTTTTGCATTTCCATTAATTAACAGGTGGTGAGTTTTTGTTCTAAACTCAGGAATTTCTACGGTCGTATTCGACACGATGGCATTATTAATTTTTGCACTGGGAGACGTGATGCTCATTCCCTGACTATTAAAAACAACTTCAGCGGTTATTTCTTCAATCCTTGGCCAGCCTTCAAAATAATCCAGGATACCATCTTCTGCATTGAGACGAACCTCAAAAATTCCCTGTTGTTCACTGCCGTTATTATCAAAAGGAAATTGATCCAGTGGACCACGGAAGATGACATTTCCACCGGTAAGACGGCCGCTGACTATCGCCCGATCAAGCCATTCTTTTACTTTGTGCTGAAGAAGGTTTGAAGGGATCATTTTAACGATGGGAGCAATATTGCCACGGAAAAATGTTCCCTCTAAATCAAGCTCGGGTGAGCTGGTGGTATCATTCTTAATTGACCCCGTCACTTGAAACTCAAGATCAGGGTTCGATAGACTGATCTGTGGCATAGAAATTATCCAGCCCTGATCCAATTTTTTCCATTCAACTGTTCCATTCAATTGATCAAGCATGACTGGTGGATCTAGTTCACCTGTTTTACTTAAACTGCTGAGAACAAGATCATGATTATCCAGGTTCAGTATCAATAAACTTTTGGTGCCCTGAAACTTTCCTGAAAGATTTTTTATCCCTGGAATTTTTTCATAAGGAAACGTTTTCATGTCAGAAAACTCACCAGTGATCAGAAAAGGATTCTGAATATTTTTTTTGTCATAATGCAACGTCAGGGTGTCCAGTGATCCCTGTGGCTGCAGATCGATGATGTTGGTTTTAAACGATTCGGGAAGGACACTCAGCAGATCCTCAATTTTTAGTTTGTTGATGAT
>JALSSM010000343.1 GCA_026984275.1 Gammaproteobacteria bacterium | reverse complement strand
CATCAATAAGTTTATCGACAAGTTCACGAACTTTTTTTCTATATTGACGGACATCCTCAACATCAGGCCAGTCATAATTCTTTTCATCCAGATCATCCCACGACATTTCATCCACACCGATCGCCATCATGGATTCCATATAAGGGTTGATGCGTTGATCAATGATTTTTGAAACATTTAATTTGTTAATAAAAAAAGTAGCCGTATGTCCGTAATAAAAGATCAATGGATGACGGAGAGGTTCAGGTCGTTGATAATAAACACTGTCATCATTTAACACTTCGAAGAGTTTTTCATAAATGTCACATGTTGCATGGAAATACTGACGTATTTCATCACGTTTCTTGTCGGTATTTCCGGAATCTATAATAGGTGTTTTATATGCTTGCATAATGACGCAGGCTCCTTTTTATTCTTCATTAGATAAACTTAAATTGGATGATTTATTATTCATCAAATCAGGCCGTTAAACTCTCTAAAAGTTCATTTGATAGATTTATATAGTTCACTTGCAAAAATTATTTTTCGTATCTTAATACATATCTTTTTAAGAGTGGGAAGAATTCAAGGAAATCATTCTCCAGCAGGGAATAATTCTGAACAAGCTCAATACCACCTCCAGCCAATGTGTTTTCAAAACGAATTCGTCTTGAAATCCCATCGATTGAGGCTGAAATGCCATCCTGAGTTTTATAGCCAGAGAACCAGTCATGTTTCGTTAATTGACTGATCATGATCTTCATTCTTTCTGGTAACTCGATATTGGTTTCAGCATTGAGGGTTGAATACCATTCATTGATTTGTGTGTCGAAATCATAAGGTGAAAACTTTTCCCAATGCATTGCCAGAAAATGATCATAAAAAACATCGATCATGATGCCTGCAAACCTTTTGCGTTTATCCGAAATCCGATGCTTACTTTTTCTTACCGTTGGGTGATTATCAGTAAATTTATCGATGGCTCTGTGTAAAGCTATGCCGTCTGTGATCTCCTGTTCAAGAAAACCGTGGTTGTGACCTTTGACGAAATCACCGAGTACATTTCCATACAGTGAATTTTGTGTTCCTGTTGAGAAATAGCAATGAGCCAGGTAGTTCATTTTTTCGGGATCAATCAACCCATTTTCTGGCATTAACAAACATCTGCATCCAGGGACTTTCTTCCTGTCTCCAGTCATCAGGCAACCATGAAAATTGCTTCTTCAGGAATACTCGCTCAGGATGCGGCATCATGATCGTGACACGACCATCTGTGGTGGTGAGTCCGGTTAACCCCAGTTCTGAACCATTTGGATTAGCTGGATATTGATCAGCGACATCACCCGAATTGGTAATATAACTTAAACAGACGATACCCTGATCAATGGCATTTTTTGATTCTGCCTGTGTATAACTTGTGCGACCTTCGCCATGTGAGACAACGATCGGCATACGTGATCCATTCATACCTTTTAAGAAAATGGAGGGTGAATCCTGAACCTCAACCATGACCAGTCTGGCTTCAAATTGTTCGGACTCATTGCGTAAGAAAACCGGCCAGTGATCAGCGCCTGGAATAAGTTCTTTTAATTGCGCCAACATCTGGCAACCGTTACAAACACCTAATGTGAAACTATCTGATCGCGCAAAGAAATGGCTGAATTGTGCTTTCAATTCTTCATTGAATAAAATTGTTTTTGCCCAGCCGCCGCCAGCACCGAGCACGTCACCGTAGGAAAAACCACCACAGGCAACGAGACCACTGAAATCATCCAGTTTTATCCGTTTTTCGATCAGATCACTCATATGGACATCAATTGCAGTAAAACCAGCGCGATCAAATGCGGCGGCCATTTCAAGTTGACCATTGACACCCTGTTCACGCAGGATAGCCACTTTTGGCTGTTTGTCTGTCATGATCGAAATGCCAGTTGGTTCATATGAGAGTGAAACACTGAGGCCTGGATCCTCCGGGTTTTGCAGCGCCTCATAT